>CALBUB010000044.1 GCA_937967955.1 uncultured Bacillota bacterium
GGAGAAGAAACTTTAGAAGAAAACCTAGAATTTATAGCAGCTTCACTAAAAGGAAAAGGCACCCCAAGGGAAAAGATAAGGAACTATTTTCTAAATGATTTTTACAAAGACCATGTAAAGACCTATAAGAAAAGGCCAATCTATTGGCTATATGATAGTTCAGCAGGAAAAACAAAAAGAAGCAGCCAAGATG
Source organism: uncultured Bacillota bacterium (assembly GCA_937967955.1). Taxonomy (GTDB): domain Bacteria; phylum Bacillota; class Clostridia; order Tissierellales; family Tepidimicrobiaceae; genus JAAYHX01. The sequence continues at coordinate 194 of CALBUB010000044.1, forward strand.
GGTTTAAGGCCTTAATCTATATGCACAGATACAATGAAGATACAACAGGCAGGGTAAGGATAGATTACCTACACAAACTACAAAACCGCTATGAAAATAGGATAGAATTATTAAAGGATAACATAGTAAAAAGCAAGGATCCAAGGGAGGTAGCAAGGTCAGAAAAGGAATTAGAAAAGATAACAAAGCAGCTTAAGGAGTGTAAAGAATACGATGAAAAGCTAGGCCATATAGCAGTATCAAGAATAGGTATTGATTTAGATGATGGTGTAAAGGTAAACTATGAAAAAGTACAAACTGATGATAAGGGTAAAAAATATCAAATATTAGCTAAAATTTAAGGAGTTGTATGCCCATGGCAGAGTTAAATTTAAGGCAGATTGAAGATAAATTAAACAAGGAATTTGATAAAGAAGAGAGAGTTATTATATTTTGGTATGATGAAAAACAAGAATATGTAGAAGACATAAAAGACCTAAAGCTAAAAAATGCTAAAATCCATTATCTAACTCCCACAAATACTTTTGCAACTAAAGTATTGCTGGAAAGAAAAGATAAAGAAAGCAATTATCTAATATATGCTCCTTTTGAAAGACCAGATGATAGGGAGAATCATTTAATTGATATTATTCTCTATTCTAAAGAATTTACTGCAGATAAAGCATCACAAATAGTAGAAGATTTAAGTATAGATCAAAAATTAAAGCCTGTAATAGAAAAGTATATAAAGTTTTTCAATGCTAAAGAAAGGCATGAAAGATTCTATAAGCTAGAGGTTGATAGTTACAACAGTGAAGAGGCCGTAGAAGTAGGCCTATTATCTGCTGCTGTTAAATTGAAGGTTGCTAACTTTGAAGAAGTAGTAAGGCTTATATTATCTGAAGGCTTTTCCGACAATAAACATATGAAGGAATTTGCAAAGTATGGATTAGATGAGGCCTTTTGGAAGTATTGTAGGATAAATTTTGGGTATATAGACGAGGAGCCAAGCCTTTTAAAGCTCTCTATGAGCTTATTATTAACCTATGCAAAAAACCAAATGAGTAATGGCTTGCCTTCAAAATTAAAGAAATATGTATTGGATAAGCCGGGTACAGTTATGGCCTTTGTAGACCAGATGATGAATAGTAACTTGTATAAAGATGCATTTAGACAAATTTCAGATAGGGTATATGAAGCTATAAGTGGAGATGGGACTTTTAAAGATTTAGAAATAGAAAATTTAATAGAAGTAGATGTCTTTAAAGGTATAGACAAACTAATAATAAATTGGGTTATAGATAGATTACTGGATGAAAATTTAAATGCTGAAGTAAAGGGCCTATCAATACCTGAAATATGTAAGAGTAGGAAATTCAAGCATTTTAAGGACCTATATAGCCATAAGTACGATGTCTTATTAAATGCCTATTATATAATATCCAATAAGGATTTTGAACCAGTAGATAATTTACTAGATTTAGTAGACCAATATGATAAAGAATATTATAAAATTGACAGCTATTATAGAAAGTTTTATTACCATTTAGATAAGGTTGAGAATAAGGGCATATTCGAAAAACTACAAACTCTAGTAGAAAACATTTATATTAATAAATATTTAGATGTACTTTCAAAAGAATTTACTGGGAAATTAGATTATGATGACTTGCAAAATAGGTACAAACTTCAAAAAAATTTCTATGATAATTTCATAGCAGGAAGAAAAGAGAGAATCGTTGTTATAATATCTGACGCATTCAGATATGAAATAGCTAAGGAATTAGTTGAAAGGTTTAAGTTCGACGAAAAGATTGATGCAAAAATGGAACCTATAATTGGAATGTTTCCCAGCTATACAAGTTTAGGTATGGCAGCCCTTTTACCAAACAAAACTATTAGACTTGATGATGATTATAAGGTCTTTGTAGATGAAAAACCTACTAGTAATCTAGCCGAAAGAAAGGCCATATTGCAAGCAAGAGATCCTAAAAGCGATTGTATACAGTACGATGAACTTATAAAGATGAATAAGAAAGAGTTAAGGAAGTTTTTTACTGGCAAGCAGGTAATATATATTTACCATAACCAGATAGATGCTAGGGCCCACAGTGCAGAGGATGAGGTATTTGATGCATGTTATGAAGCCATGGATGAGATAGAGTATATCATTAAAAAGCTAACTAACAATGTATCAGCAACTAAATTTATAATCACAGCTGATCATGGCTTTATATATACAAGAAGCAAAACTAAAGAAGCAGACAAGATAGATAAATTCTATGAAAGTGAAGACATGATCAATAGAAGATTTATCATATCAGAGAACAAATACGATGCTGTAGGCACTAGAAATATGATAGTTTCTGATATATTAGGTAATTATGATACTAGAACAATTACTACACCCTTAGCATCCAATGTGTTTAAGGTACAGGGGGGAGGACAAAATTTTGTGCATGGAGGGGCTTCTCCTCAGGAGATAATAATTCCTGTAATTGAGGTTAAAACTGTAATAGGTGCTGTAGAAACTGACAAGGTAAAAATAACCCTTATAAGTATGCTTTCAAAGATAACCAATTTATTGCTTAGCCTAGACTTTATCCAGCAGGAGCCAGTTTCGGATGTTATCAAACCTGCAGAATACAAGATTTGCTTTATAGATAAAGAGGGTCAATTGATATCCAACGAACAGATCTATGTGGCTAAAAGCAAATCACAAAATTCTGCAGACCGCATATTTAACCTTAAGTTCAGGCTTAGAAATCAAAAATACAATAGGGATGAAGATTACTATTTAGTAATAATAGATACAGAAACGGGCATGGAGATCTATAGACAGAAGGTTATCATAGATATAGCTTTTGCAGATGACTTTGGCTTTGATATATAAGGGGGATTAAAATGGCTAATTTACTTGATAGGGATAAATTGCTTGATAAACTATTAACCCATTTCTCTGGAAAAATTGTAAGAAAAGATTTGACCAAGAGGATAAAAGAAGGAGCAAATGTTCCAGTCTATGTACTGGAATATTTGCTCGGAATGTATTGTTCTTCACAGGATGAAGAGATAATTGAGCAGGGGGTCCAGAATGTAAAAAATATATTATCTAGAAACTATGTTAGACCTGATGAGGCCCAGAAGGTAATTTCAAAGATAAGGGAATTAGGAAGCTATACTGTTATAGATAAGGTATCGGTAAAGTTAAATTATAGAACTGATACCTATGTAGCGGAATTTTCTAATTTAGGGCTAACTGGAATTCCTATTTCTAGCAGCTACCCTTCACAATATGAAAGGCTTCTAGCAGGGGGTATCTGGTGCATAGTACAGATGGAGTATTTTTACGATGAAGGAGACAAAAATAGGGTTCCCTTTATTATAAATAAACTGACCCCAATTCAGATGCCAGCTATTGATATGGAAGAGTTTAAAAGGAGTAGGGCAGCTTTTACTACTGATGAGTGGGTAGATGTAATCTTAAGAAGTACTGGTATAGAGCCGGATAAACTTAACAAGAGACAAAAATGGCTACATTTACTGAGGCTAGTTCCCCTGGTGGAAAACAATTATAACTACTGTGAATTAGGGCCAAGAAGCACTGGAAAGTCCCATGTTTATAAAGAAATTTCCCCAAATTCCATATTGGTTTCTGGCGGACAAACTACTGTAGCTAATCTTTTCTATAACATGAATACAAGGCAGATAGGCCTGGTAGGCTTGTGGGATTGTGTAGCTTTTGATGAGGTAGCAGGAATAACTTTTAAAGATAAAGATGGGATCCAAATAATGAAGGATTATATGGCATCTGGTTCCTTTTCACGAGGGAAGGAAGAAAAAAATGCCACCGCATCCTTTGCCTTTGTAGGAAATATAAACCAGTCTGTAGATGTACTTTTGAAGACATCCCACCTATTTGACCCTTTTCCTGAAGCCATGGGAATGGATACTGCGTTCTTAGATAGGATGCACTGCTATTGTCCAGGTTGGGAAATTCCCAAATATAGGCCAGAATTCTTCACCGATAATTATGGATTTATTACAGATTATTTGGCTGAAGTAATGAGGGAATTAAGAAAAATTTCCTATGGAGATGCCTACGAAAGGTATTTTAGATTGGGAAGCCAATTAAATCAGAGAGATACCATTGCTGTTAAAAAGACAGTGTCTGGCTTAGTAAAACTAGTATATCCTCATGGTGAATTTACAAAAGATGATATAGAGGAAATTTTAAGAATAGCCTTGGAAATGAGAAGAAGGGTTAAAGAACAGCTAAAGAAAATTGGAGGCATGGAATTTTACGATGTTAACTTTTCTTACATAGATAATGAAAGCTTCCAGGAAGAGTATGTACCAGTTCCTGAACAAGGTGGAGGAACTCTTATCCCAGAAGGTATAGGCAAACCAGGGCATTTGTATACTGTATCCAGGGGAAGTTCAGGTATGTTTGGGGTATTTAAGTTAGAAACCCAAA
>CALBUB010000045.1 GCA_937967955.1 uncultured Bacillota bacterium
TTCAACTTGTGTATATGTATTTTTTCTTGTTCAATTTCCTTATTCAATTCCTGGTATCGTGCTTTTTCTAGTATAAATCTTTTCCTGTCCTTTAATAATACACCTACACCATAAAACAAGGGTATAATGCCAATAACTGAAATAGCAAGGGGTATTATAGGCTCTAAAGTAGAAAATAAAACAAGCCCAATTAAGGTTAATACAAAACCTATCCATAGATGTGGTTTTATTTTGATCTCTTCAACCTTAAACTGAGCCAATTTATTTTCTAAATTTTTAGCAATGGTACAATGAGTATTATATTCATCAAATTTTGATTTTATGGCATCAAGCTCAATTTGTTCTATGGCTTCTTCGAATTGTTCATTAAAATCCTGTTTAAATAGGTTAAAAAAGTGGAGATTCAATGTGGATTTTAACTGGCTACATTCTTTTATCATAGACCTTAAAGTAGCTTGTTCCGTTAATGCTGTCTGATACTGATCTTTTAGATATTCAAGCTCTTTTTCCAACTTATTCTTTTTCTGATACTTTTCCCTTATTTCATAAAGATAATCAAGAATTTGTTTACTATGCCTAAGCTGGTTATCATAGAAATGCATTACTATTTTGTTTAAATATTCATCTAAACAACTCTGAGGTATACCACCATGAATAAGAATGGGAGCTACATATTTGTATGTAGATTCTGTATCAATATTTGCTAAGTTATGCCTGTTAACAAATTCTAGAAAAAACTTTCCTAACCTTGTCTGGGTTGCTGTGTCAAGATTACCCAACACCTCACTCACACAGGCCCAATAATTTCCTTCTTTATATCCATATATTCCGCAATTTACCAGCAAAAAAGCTAAACAGGCAGGTGCATTCTTCATAAGATATCTTATGCCCCAGCTGTTATCTTCATATATATAGTCTTTTATAAGCTTCACTAAAGTTTTAAAATCCTCATCGAATAACTGTACTTGACCTATAAAATCAATCCCATCTAGTTTTGACATTAAAATCTTTTCACATTCTTCTAGGCTGGTACAGTTACTAAACATTATTACACCTCCCAGCATCTGGGATATCCGCTTTTCTCAAAATCCCTTTTATCCATATATGAAAACTAACTAATATTTCATTATTCTACATGTATAGTTGTTTTCCCTCTTTTTGCGACCTTATATTTTACATAAATATTCCCTTAATACTAGCTTAATGCTAAGTACTAAGGGATATTTTTTAAATAGACAAAAACTAATGGATTTGTTTATTTAATAGTATTTTTATGCTCACTAGCCAGTTTTACATATTCATAATTTCCTCTTCTGTAAGTTCCCTTACCACCTTAGCTGGCGAACACATTACTAAGATATTGGAAGGCATTTTCTTCCCTGGAGGCACTAAAGACTCTGCTGCAATTATTACATTGTCACCTATCTCTACACCGTCCAAAACTATAACACCCATGCCAATTAGTACATTGTTGCCTACCTTACAGGCATGAACTATAGCTCCGTGTCCTATGGTGACGTTGTCTCCTATTATGATAGGTTTATCTTTAGCAATGTGTATGGTGCAATTATCCTGTATGTTTGTATTCTCTCCTATAGAGATAAAATTGTCATCTCCGCAAATTAATGTACCATACCATAAGCTTGCTCTCTTCTTTAATGTAACCCGTAGTTGTGCTGTCTGCCACAAAACAGCTATTATGAATATATGGTTAATATCCATTGTATTCTATTTTCATATGTCCACCTCATGTTATCATATAAATATAGGTTTCTTCATATACGTAATATAATTTTGGGTTATCTTTTTCATGATCCATGATCCAGCATAAATAAATAATTTTTGCTGTACATTATATAAATGATATTCAGTAAATTAGTTTAACAATTTATATTATAGCCCTTAAATTTCAAACCAATATACTGTGTCTTTCTTAAAATATTGAAAGTTTGCCTTCTTGGATACCCTTTGTAGGACTATATTAGAAACCATACAATCCCATTGAACTATTATTCCATTATCTATACACTCATTTACAAAGTAGTGTGTAAGTGCAAATGCCAAGCCTTTATTTCTATGATTATCCTCTGTTTCAATATTAACAGCTATTATATTGTTGAATCTAGCAGTTTCAATTATAACAGCAACTATTCTTTTTTATATAACTACAACGAATGCAACACTACTGTTAATAAAGCTTTCATAGGTATCCCAAGATTCTAACAGACGTTCTGATAGAAATAGATGATTATAAAAATATCACTCTTTAGTCTTTCCGATAGTTTAGTATCTACTTATATATTTCATATCCATGGATAATTGAAGGAATCTCATTAAATCCAACATTTCTACGAAATTTATATTCATCTTCAGTTAGGATAGTTCTATCTTTAAATGTATGGAGAATATATCAATAGAAAATTCAAAATAATTAATTCCGTTACTCTTGAGTTCAGGAAATATTTTCTCTTCCATAATACTATAAGTTTCTAAATCACTAGGTTCTCCCAATATGGAAAGCTTTCAGCTGTAAATGAATAAACTAATGCAATCTTAGGATTTTCTATATCTCACCCCATATATCACCCTTGCATTCTCCAGCAATAATTCCTGAAAAACTTGGACTGTCAGTATATGTTAAATTTTTAATAACACCTTAATGTAGTTCTTTTACTTTAAGCAATATACATATCCTCCAATATATAAATAACTATTAACCATAATCTACAACTACAACATGGAAAACCACTATCACTATATTATTCTAACTATATTGCATTATTCCTTCTAACCTGTTTTCCATGTTCTATAATCAATGCTTAGTGTAAAATTGCTTTGGGTAAAATTAGAAAAATAAAATGGTGATAATATTTATATGAGCTGTTTATGAAAAAAAGAGAACAGCAGCGAAACAGCAAGAGTTACTAAAATAGATCATGAGATTATTAGAAAACCAAAGCTAAAACTCTCTCATGAAACCTTAGGAAATATTTCCACTTTGAATATTGGAAAAAGAACTTGAGCTTCTGGATTTCTTAAATCAATAAGGTATGCTTGAGGCGGTTGTTAAACAGGCGGAATACTTTTTATTAAAACCTAAAGTAAATTGACACTATCATAAACTAGTTATTTATTGCACTGTTAGACAATAAATGTTAAAATAAAGGCGTAAACAATGAAGGCA
>CALBUB010000046.1 GCA_937967955.1 uncultured Bacillota bacterium
TAAGTCGAGGGCTTGGCCAGGAATATAATCTACTGTGTAGTTTAAAGGATTTGGTGGCGATAGCGAGAGGGAAACACCCGTACCCATCCCGAACACGGAAGTTAAGCCTCTCAGCGCCGATGGTACTGAGGCGGAGACGCCTTGGGAGAGTAGGACGCTGCCAAATACATACATAAAAAGGACCCTACTTCTTGGTGGAGTAGGGTCTTTTTTATTTGTTTTTATTGTTTTTATTAGTAAGGCTTTCTACAATCAAATGGATATATTTCATTGTCTTTTCCATAGCTTTATCTGTATCAATTTTATTTTTAATCACTTTCTGCAGAATTCCTTCATAAATAAGGGTACACATTTCATTTATTGTTTCTGCATCCTCTTCTCTGATGAATCCTTCTTTAACACATTCATCAACTAATGCCATTCCCCTATCATATATGTTATGCCTTAAGAGCATTGTTGAAACCTCTTTAGGTTGAACTCCTATCTCTTCAGGAAATAGATTATAATATTCTCCAATATACTCCGATAGGTCTTTATCTAAATTTGCAAAGAAAATTGCATAATATATTTCTGGTTCTTTAAAAGAATAGTAGCAAAAGCATTCCCAAACTTTTATGAATCTATCCAGAGCGTTATCCACATTATATAGATATTTTGGCAAAGCTAAGGCATATTCTTTAATATGTTTCATGGCTGCAAATAAGATTAGATGATCCAGATTTTCAAAGTAGTTATATATTGTTGCACTGTTGAATCCCGCCTTATCTGCTACCTTTCTAATGGTAATACCACTTATCCCTTCTTCTTTAATTATTTCATCAGCTGCTTCTATAAAATAGGTCATAACTCTTCTTTTTCTAATAGTCTTATAGTCCATTTTAACATCCTTTCTAGTATTTATTAGAACGATTGTAGTTAGAATGTTTGTATGTATTAAGTATAATATCATAATTTGCAACAATAGACAAACTTAAATAGGCAAACTCAAAAAAATTAACAATAAAATAACAATCATGATTGAAATATAATCATGATTATGTTATCATACAATTAATACAATTAATAAAGTTTATAAAAAAGCTATTATTAATAAAAATTGCCTATAAAGATTAGGTAATTCAAAAAACTACCTAAATTCTTTCATGTTAAGTAACGTTTTTTATGAGTTTAAAAAACTTTTGTTAACTAATTTCAATAAATTTTAATGTTAGTAAAACAAAACAAAAAGAAAGGAGTGTAAAAATGACTATCTTCAATAAAAATTCAAAGGTAATAATAATTGGCGATAGAGACGGAATACCAGGACCAGCAATTGAAGAGTGTGTAAAGACTACAGAAGCTGAAGTAGTATTTTCATCAACTGAGTGCTTTGTCTGAACTGCTGCAGGAGCAATGGACCTAGAAAACCAAAAGAGGGTTAAAGAGTTAACTGAAAAATATGGCACTGAAAACATGATAGTAATAATTGGAGGTGCTGAAGCAGAAGCTGCAGGATTAGCAGCTGAAACTGTCACAGCAGGAGACCCTACTTTTGCAGGTCCATTAGCAGGAGTCCAGTTAGGACTTAGAGTATATCATGCAGTAGAACCTGAATTTAAAGAATCTGTTGATCCAAATGTTTATGATGAACAAATAGGTATGATGGAAATGGTTCTAGATGTGGATGAAATAATCAATGAAGTAAAGAGCATCAGAGATCAATACTGCAAATTTAAAGATTAACTAAATATGATGTTCAGAGGAGTGTGAAATATGAAACTTGAGTTAGGTAATTTCTATGTTAAAGATATAGTATTTGGCGATAGAACTTCCTATTCCAATGGAATATTAACCATTAACAAAGAGGAAGCATTAAAGGTAGTAATGGAAGATGAACATATAACTGAAGCAGATCTGTATATAGTAAAACCAGGGGATAGGGTAAGATTAGTGCCAGTTAAAGAAGCAATTGAACCAAGAGTTAGAGTAGGTGGAGGTCCTGTATTTCCAGGAGTAACTGGAAAACTAATGCAAGCAGGTAATGGTAGAACTCATGCTTTAAAAGACTGCAGCGTACTGGTTGTAGGAAAGCATTGGGGTGGATTCCAAGATGGACTAATAGATATGAGCGGTGAAGGTGCAAAGTACACTTATTTTTCCCAGCTAAAGAATATAGTCCTTGTTGCAGATACTGATGAAGATTTTGAAAAGCATGAGCAGCAAAAGAAAAACAGAGCCTTAAGATGGGCTGGAATGAGATTAGCTGAATACATTGGTTCCTGTGTTAAGAACTTAGAACCAGAAGAATTGGAAACTTTTGAATTAGAGCCTATAACAAAGCGTTCTGATGATGTAAAAGATTTACCTTCAGTAGTACTTGTACTTCAATTCCAATCACAAATGGAAGAATTAGGATATAACGATCTAATATATGGATGGGATACCAATAGAATGCTACCAACCTTTATGCATCCAAATGAGATATTGGATGGAGCAGTAATATCAGGAAGCTTCATGCCTTGCTCATCTAAATGGTCTACTTATGATATTCAAAATTTCCCAATGATAAGAAGATTATATAAGGAGCATGGAAAGACTATAAACTTCTTAGGTGTAATAGCAACTAATCTAAATGTAGCTATGGATCAAAAGGAAAGAGCTGCTATGTTTGTAGCCCAAATGGCTAAATCCTTAGGTGCAGATGGTGCAATAGTTGCAGAGGAAGGATACGGAAACCCAGATGCAGACTTCATAGCTTGTATTGTTGCTTTAGAGGATGCAGGGATTAAGACTGTTGGCTTAACTCCAGAATGTACAGGTAGAGATGGAAGATCTCAACCTCTAGTAACTGTAGACCCTAAAGCGGATGCAATTGTTTCAACAGGAGATGTTTCACATTTAATAGAGCTTCCACCTATGGAAACTGTAATAGGAGAACTTGAATCTTTAGCAAGAGATGGCCTTGCAGGAGGATGGGCAGTAGATGAAATCCTTGGACCATCAGTTAGGGAAGATGGTTCAATAATAATGGAGAACAACTCCATGTTCTGTGGAGACCAGGTAGTTGGTTGGTCAACAAAGACGGTTAAGGAATTTTAAGGAGGTGTAAATATGAAGAAGGCCATAGTTTATATAAATCAGTTCTTTGGTCAAATTGGTGGAGAAGATAAAGCAGATTTTGAGCCTGTTATTAGAGAAGGATTAGTAGGACCTGCTATAGAGTATCAAAATCAGTTGGGAGATGAGGTAAAAGTCACTCATACAATCATATGTGGTGACAACTTTATGGGATCCCATACAGAAGAAGCTATAAATACTATATTAGGATTTTTAGAGGATAAGGAATTTGATATATTCTTTGCTGGGCCAGCTTTTAGAGCAGGAAGATACGGAACAGCTTGTGGTCATATTGGAAAAGCAGTAAAAGAGAAATTCAACGTACCAGTTATAACTTCCATGAATGATGAAAACCCAGGAGTGGAAATGTTCCGCAGAGACCTATATATATTCAAAGGCGGAGCTAGTGCAGCTAGCATGAAGAAGGATATCAAGAAAATGGTTGACTTTGGAAAGAAAATATTAAAGGGAGAAGAGCTGCTTTCTGCAGAAGAGGAAGGTTATTTTGGAAGAGGAATAAGAAAGCAAGTATGGTTAGATCCACCTGTAACAGCAGCAGATAGAGTTATGGATATGCTTCTAAAGAAGCTTAAAGGTGAGCCTTTCAAAACAGAGTTGCCAATACCACCTCAAGATAAAGTTCTAATAGCTCCTCCTATCAAGGACTTATCTAAAGCGACTATAGCAATAGTCACTTCAGGCGGTATAGTTCCAGTAGATAATCCAGACCGAATCCAATCAGCATCAGCCACAAGATGGGGTAGGTATGATATTTCAGGATTGGATAGATTGGAAAAAGGAGTATTTAAGACCATACATGCTGGCTTTGACCCTGCAGTAGCCAATGAAGATCCTAATGTAATAGTGCCATTGGATGCCATGAGGGCTTTTGAAAGAGAAGGTAAAATAGGTAAATTACATGAATATTTCTATTCAACAGTTGGTACAGGAACAACTCAAGGGGAAGCTGCTAGAATGGCTAAGGAAATGATTCCATATTTAAAGGAAGCAAATGTAGATGGCGTTATACTGATTTCAACCTGAGGTACCTGTACACGTTGCGGTGCAACGATGGTAAAAGAAATTGAGCGTGCTGGTATACCAGTAGTTCAAATGTGCAACTTAATTCCAGTAGCTAAAAGCGTAGGCTCAAACAGAATAGTTCCAACTATATCCATACCTTATCCACTTGGAGACCCAACTAAGACTAAGGAAGAACAATGGAAGATTAGATATCACAGGGTAAAAGTAGCCCTTGATGCATTAACAGCTGATATTAAAGAGCAAACAGTATTTGAGGTATAATAAAAGCCCAGTTCAAAAAGGGGTGGATAATCCCCCTTTTTGAACTGAAACAGGAGGGAAACTATGGATAATGTAAAATCAAAGGATAATAAAGTGTTTTTCATATCCCTTATCTTTACAATAATAATAGTTCTATGGGGGATAATAGGCCAAGAAAGCTTTGGAAATTTTGCAAATTCCCTGCTAAACTTCCTGACTAATAATTTTGGATGGCTATATCTAATATCCATGTTATCTTTTGTAATCTTTACTATCTGTATAGCTTTTAGTAAGTACGGAAATGTAAAATTAGGTCCAGATGATAGTGAACCTGAATTCAGCGATGCATCATGGTTTGCTATGCTATTTGGTGCAGGAATGGGTATAGGGCTTGTATTTTGGGGTGTAGCCGAACCTCTTTCTCATTTTGTAAATCCTCCTAGTGGATTAGAGCCAGGAAGCATTGCTGCAGCAGATTTTGCTATAAAAGCTTCATATATGCATTGGGGCTTTCATCCATGGGCAAACTACAGCATCATAGGATTGGCTTTAGCCTATTTCCAATTTAGAAAAAACGCCCCTGGCCTTATTAGCAGCATATTTATACCTCTGTTTGGTGAAGAAAGGATCAATGGACCAATAGGTAAAATAATAGATATTTTTGCAGTTTTCGCTACAGTAGCAGGAGTAGCTACATCTTTAGGGTTGGGAACTTTACAGATAAATAGCGGATTGAACTATCTGTTTAAGATACCAGAAACATCATTGGTTCAGATAATTATTATAGCAGCAATAACAGTCATAGCAATTTGGACTGCTGTTAGCGGAATAGATAAAGGTATTAAAATATTAGGGGATATCAATTTGTATTTAGCATGCGGATTGCTAATTCTTGTTATCATATTAGGCCCCACATTGCCTATAATCAATAATTTCACTAATGGAATGGGATTATATATCAACGATTTCTTTAAGGATAGCCTTAATATAAGTGCCTTTGGAGATAACAGTTGGGTTAATGGTTGGAGAATTTTTTACTGGGCATGGTGGATAGCGTGGGCACCCTTTGTAGGTAGTTTTATTGCAAGAATTTCAAAAGGGAGAACAATTAGGGAATTTATCATAGGAGTTATCATTGTTCCAGCATTGGTATCCATAGTTTGGTTTGCTGCCTTTGGTAGCTTAGGATTAAATCTTACGGATAGTATGGGATTAGAAGCATTGTCAGAAGCTGCAAAACTTCCTGAAACTGCTCTATTCAAAATTCTTGAGTATTATCCTTTAACAGGAATACTATCCTTTATTACAGTAATATTGTTATGTACCTTCTTCATAACATCTTCTAATTCTGCTACATTTGTATTAGGAATGTTTACTTCCCAAGGGGATTTAAATCCAGCTAATAATAAGAAATTCTTATGGGGAATAGTTCAAGCCCTTTTAGCTACAGCATTATTGTTAGCCGGAGGATTAGAGGCACTGCAAACTGCTTCTGTTGCAGCAGCTTTCCCATTTATATTTGTAATGTTGCTGGCAATGGTATCCATTTTAAAAGCCTTAAAACAAGAGAAGATATAAAGTATAAACTCTGCTCTAATTTAGAGCAGAGTTTTATATTTCTGTTCTAGGATAAGCTTTCCTGATAATAGATTAGTTATCAGGGGGTATTAAAGTGGTAAAGAATTGGATGAAGATTGTTTTCATATACATAGGAACTGTTATTGGTGCAGGATTTGCATCTGGAAGAGAAATAATGGAATTCTTTGCAGTTTATGGAGTAAAAGGAATATTTGGAATGATAATTTCAGGAGTACTATTTTCTCTAGCTGGAAGCCTGTTGCTGATAAAGATGTACAACAATAGAATAAAAAGCCTACACGACCTATCCAAGAGGATATTTGGAGACAGGTTTTGGCTTATATTTGATACAATTATTGGATTTTCTTTGTATACGGGATATAGCGTTATGATATCAGCAAGTGGAGCTGTATTTGAACAGGAATTATCCCTTTCCTATGATTTAGGAATACTATTTATGGTGATAACAACTTTCCTAGTATTTATGTTTAAGCTTGAAGGTTTTTCCTTTATAAATACCCTATTGGTGCCTTTACTTATTATTGGCATATTGTTTACTTCCATATATGTTAATATGGCTCAAATATATAACCTCTCAAATGTAGAAGGGGTAAATATAACGGGAAAGGGAAATTTCATCACATCCTCCTTACTTTATTTTGGCTCCAATTCCCTTATAATCATAATAGTTTTTTCTTCCTTACTTCCCCTTATTAAAGATAAGAAAACTGCTATATTTGGAGGGGCAGTTGGGGGAATTATATTGTTCCTACTTGGACTTTCTATACTTTTATCCATGCTTGTATATTACAATGAAGTAGCTTATCTTGATATTCCAATGCTTAAAATATGTGATCATATTGGGCCAGCCTATAGGAAGATATATGCTGTAATCCTTTGGACTGCCATATTTACTACTGCCATAGCTAATGGATTTGGATTTATGAATAGAATATCTAATTCAAGGAGATTATTCTATACAGGGATATTTTGTATATGTGCTATACCCCTAGCAAAGTTTGGCTTTGCAAATCTAGTAAGTACCATATATCCAATTTTTGGCTTCATAGGAGTTGGAATGATGCTATTCATTTTGTTATACTTATAGAAAAAACTCCTAGGGAGATGATTGAATGCCTTATATACATATAGATGGCAAAAGGCTATATTATAGGGAATATGGGAAAGGGACGCCTATAGTCTTTCTAAATGGTTTAATGATGACTACTACAAGCTGGCTTCCTTTTAAGGATATAGTAGCTAAAAAATACAGAATGCTTACAATAGATTTGCTGGACCAAGGAAGGTCCGATGACTGTAAAGAAGGATATACTATAGATACCCAAGTAATCTTTTTAAATAAATTTTTAGATAAGCTAGGCTTACATAAGGTTCATTTATTAGGCATGTCTTATGGTGGGAAGGTAGCTCTAACTTTTACTATAAAATATCCTTCTAAAGTTAGCTTACTAATACTTTCCCATACAGCCAGCTTTACATCAAACATTATGAAGGAAATAGGGAAAGGATGGGCATACGCTGTATCAAGCCTTGATGGAGAAATATTTTCAAGTATTGTACTTCCTTATATGTATTCCTATAGATTTTATGAAAACAATTATAAAGCCATAGAAAGGAATAAAAAAGCTATTTCAAAAGTTTTAAATGAAAGATGGAAGAATAGGTTTATCAGGAGTTTAGAGAGTATGCTATCTTATGATGTATCCCAGGAGATTAAGAATATTAAAGTGCCTACATTGGTTATCAGTTCAGAATTGGATATGATATCTCCAAGCAATTATCAGGAGTTCATACATAAGCAAATAGAAAATTCCCAATGGGTAATAATTGAGGAAGCTGGCCATGCAGTTTTATATGAAAAGCCAGAAGAGTATATATCCATAGTAATGGAATTTATAGAGAAGATAGATAAGCCACATATCCTATAAAGGATATGTGGCCAATATATTTTTCCCTTAAATTATATAAAGGGTATATATTTATTGCTGTTTTTTGTATACTTGTTTTTTAAATTATTTTCTATAATGTTTATTCCCCTTATTATTTCTTCATTAGAAACTGCACTAAAGCTAATTCTCAAGTAATTGGAATAGGAGTTTTCATCTACGAAAAATATCTTTCCCGGCACTATGGCCACATTATTTTTTACACATTCATTGTATAAAGAAATGGCGTCTATTTCCTCTGGCAACCTTATCCAAAGGCTAAGGCCTCCTTTAGGTTCATGGAAGGATATATTGTACTTATTAAGCTTTCTTAACTCTTTTACCATGGTATTGTATTTATCAGCATATACTTTTTTTATGCTTTCTATATGCTTTTCCCAATAGCCTTTTTTTAAGTATAAATCAAAGGCTCTTTGTAAAAAGCCTGAAGAGGAAATGTCTGCTGTGTGCTTAGCCCTTATTATACTGGCAAATAAATCTTTAGGTACTGTCATAAAGCCAATTCTTAAGCCTGGCATAAATATCTTGGAAAAGCTCTTTATATATATTACCTTATCTAATTTATCCAGAGATTTTAAGGGCAACCTTTTTTTATTATCATAATTTAAGTCAGTTAGAAAATCGTCCTCTATTATATAGAAATTATATTTTTCACTTAAGCTGATTAACTCTTTCTTCTTTTCTTCACTATAGGAGTAGGTAGTAGGGCTTTGGTAGTTGGTCATCATGTATAAGAATTTTGGTCTGTACTTTTTAATATATTTATTGAGTACCTCTATATCAATTCCATCTTCCAATATGGGTATGCCAATAATCTTTGCTCCCCTAGATTTAAAGGAGGCAATAGCTGCAGAATAAGTTGGATTTTCAACAAATATATAATCTCCAGGGGAAATTAATATTTTTGCTATTATATCTATTCCTTGCTGTCCTCCAGATATTACAATCACTTGATCCTTGTCTACATCCATATTGTAATTTTTATTTAGAAAAGTTGATATAGACCTTCTAAAGGGTTCATATCCATTTATTTCTGGATATACAAAAGCTTTTCCCTTATCCCTATCTAAAACTTCTATTAATGATTGTTTAAATTCTTCAATAGGAAATAGTTCAGGAGTAGGGGAGACAGATGCAAAATTGATAGAATCTTTAGATATAGGTAGTACACCTTCTGCCATCAGCTGGATATCTCTATTGTCATCTAAATATTGGCCTTCATTGTAGTTTTTATAGCTTACATAAGTTCCGCTTCCCTTAACAGAAAATATATAGCCTTCCTTTTCCAGTAGCTTATAAGCATTTACTACTGTTATGTTGTTTACATTTAGTTCCTTAGCTAAACTTCTTATGGAAGGAAGTTTTTCTCCTTCTTTCAGTTGTTCATTTTCAATCTTTTTTTTGATATTGTTATACAGCTGTATATATAAAGGAATATTTGAATTTTTATCTATCAGCATTTCTTACCTCCTAAAATGTATCGATACATTTATTATATCAAATTTTGTAATTAGTACAAATAATTTTCTGGGTTTTT
>CALBUB010000047.1 GCA_937967955.1 uncultured Bacillota bacterium
TGCTGCTCCTTTATGAGTCTTCATCTTTATCTTCTTAGCCATATTATTTCCTCCTTACTTAGTCTTTTTTAGGTACTAAAAACATGACCATATTACGTCCTTCCATTTTAGGCTGTTTTTCTATAGTACCATATTCAGAAACTAACTCAGCAAATTTCATTAATACTTCTCTACCTGTCTCTTTATGGCCTAATTCTCTACCTCTAAATCTAACACTTACTTTTACCCTGTCGCCATCTTTTAAAAATCTAGTTGCTTGCCTAGCCTTTACATTTAAATCGTGATCTTCAATAGAAGGGGTCATTCTGACTTCTTTAACGTTTATTACCTTTTGTTTCTTCTTAGCTTCCTTTTCTTTTTTGGCTAGCTCATACTTATATTTACCATAATCCATTATCCTGCATACTGGGGGCCTAGCATTAGGGGCTACCTTGACTAAATCTAGTCTTTTTTCATAGGCAATACTGAGTGCTTTTTTAATAGGCACTATCCCTATCTGGCTCCCATCCACATCTATAAGCCTTACTTCCCTATCTCTAATCTGCTCATTAATTTGAAGCTCTTTAATAATTGCTGCACCTCCTAATTATTTTGAGTATAACATAAAAGCGGGTATAAAATACCCGCTTTTTGCACACCAAGGATAAGTAGTACTAGGATAGTTTGTACTACTGAAAATTTTAATAGAACCTTATGAGCCTAGGCTATAAGGTGAGAAGCGGATACTTCTACTTAATTAAACCAATCCATATATTTAATTTTGCATAAATCATTATATGTTATAGAATACAGTTTGTCAAACATTTTTTGTTATTTTGCCAACTCAAACATTGCATGAGCATAAATTTTTGTTATCAACATTAGATGATCTATTGATATATATTCATCTTTTTGATGGGCCACTTCCTCTTGCCCAGGAATTACTGGTCCAAAAGCTACTGCATTTTCTAAAGCTCTAGCATAAGTTCCACCACCAATTACTATTGGTTGGCTTTCTGCATCCTTAGTATGTTCCTTGTAAACTTTCATAAGACTTTGGACTAAAGGGTGTTCCTTAGGCACATACAAAGGCTTATTGTCAGTAGCCCCTTCTACTAACTCAATAGCTGTATCCTTTAAATTCTTCCTAATTCCTTCATACACCTCTTGGGCAGTACTTTTAATTGGATACCTTATATTTACAGTTAGGCGAATCTCCTTATCATCTTTTCTAATTACTCCTGGATTAAATATTAATTTACCAGAAACATCATCTGCAAAACCACAGCCAATGGCCTCTCCATAGTGTCTAAAGGCAATCCTTTCATTATATACTTTTATAAATTCCCCTGTGGGACTGTTTATATCTACTATTTTATCTAAAAAGGCCATAAGATATGTGATTGCATTTTCTCCCATCTCTGGAGTACTGCCATGGGCTGAAACGCCCCTTGCTACAATCTTTATCTTCCCATCTTCCCTAGTTAAAGATAAAGGATAATTTGTACTATTTACAAAGGCATCTAGCTTCTCTTCTATTTGAGAAGGGGTGTCTGACACAATTATGGCTTCACAATAATCTGGCACCATATTAGCAGCATTTCCACCTTTTATGCTTTCTATAACTATATCACCAGTAGCATTTGAGTCAAGCTTTTTCACTAAATCAAATATTAATATTCCCTTTTCCCCGTGGATTACAGGAAAATCAGCATCGGGAGTAAAGGCCATATCTGGTGCTTGTTCATGTTTAAAGTAATGTTCTACACAGCCCCAGCCAGTTTCCTCGTTGGTGCCAAATATTATTCTAACCCTTTTATTCAATTTAACATTGGCATCTTTTAAGGCTTTTAAGGCATATAAGCAAGCTATAGCAGGTCCCTTATTATCTATAGTACCTCTTCCATAAATTTTGCCATCATGAATCTCTCCCCCATAGGGTGGATAAGTCCAGCCATCCCCTTCTGGCACTACATCTAAGTGAACTAAAACTCCTACTATTTCATCCCCTTCTCCATATTCAGCATGGCCTGCATAATTATCTAAATTTTTCGTTTTAAAGCCTAGCCTTTCAGATAAATCTAAAGCATATTTAAGTGCTTTATAGGGCCCTTCTCCAAAGGGCATATTCTCCTTTCTTTCTCCTTCAACGCTTCTTATTTTAACTATTTCCTGAAGAGAGCTAATTATATCTTCCTTATATGTATCAATCAGCTTCAAAAAATCCATAAAATCACCTCTGTCAAGCAGTAATAATATTAAATATTATAACTTTACATATTATTTCCTTCAACTTTTATTATGATTCTTTTTATATTAAAAAATCAAATGGTTAAACTATATCTATAATCATAGAAAAGGTGGGGTTAAATTGAGAAAGAAAAAATTCCTATCTATTATTTTAGCAGCATGCATGGTTATATCTATGATACTCTTCTTTGATCTAGTTAATCCTATAGGCCAACTAAAAAAGATATCCCTAGGGAATAGGATCACATTCTGGCTTGCATCTACAATACTATTAATCTACTATAAAAACTCCTTTTTCAGACTCCAATTAGTACCTTCCGTATTATCAAACGATAAACCAAACAATAAAGAAAGGGATAAACCAAATATATCCTTTAAAGATGTAGCAGGACATGAAGAAATAAAAGAAGAGTTACAAGAAACTATTGATTTTCTCAACAATGCAAGCAAATACAAGAAAATGGGAGCCCATATTCCTAAGGGAATCCTATTTTATGGCCCACCTGGTACAGGAAAAACATTGCTGGCAAAAGCAGTAGCAGGAGAAACAAATTCAACTTTTCTATACGCAAGCGGTTCAGAATTTGTTGAAAAATACGTAGGAGTAGGTGCTAAAAGGGTCAGAACCCTATTTGAAAAGGCAAGAAAAGAAGCCCCTAGCATAATATTTATCGATGAAATAGATGCCATTGGCTCTAAAAGAAATCTAGAATCTAATAATGAAAAAGATCAAACCTTAAACCAACTTCTTGTAGAATTAGACGGTTTTAATACTGATGACACTGTAGTAGTAATTGGGGCCACCAACAGGTTAGACTTACTAGATGAAGCTCTCCTTAGACCAGGAAGATTTGACAGACATATTTATGTTGGCAATCCAAATATGAAAGCCAGAGAACAAATTCTCCAAGTCCATACTAAGAATAAGCCTTTAGATAAGGATGTAGATATTAAGGAATTGGCTAAAAAAACCCATGGTCTTTCAGGGGCAGAGCTAGCAAACATTGCTAATGAAGCAGCTATTATTGCAGTAAGAAACAATGAAACTAAAATTAAAAAAGTCCATTTTGATGCGGCTTTAGAAAGGGTTATAGCAGGCCTTGAAATTAAAAATCCAACAGTCCTCCTTAAGGAGAAAAAGACTGTATCAGTACACGAAGCAGGCCATGCCATTGTAGCAAAAATACTGGATACAGATAAGGTACAAAAAATATCTATAGTGCCTAGAGGCCATGCATTAGGGTATGTAATTAAGTTTCCAGAAGAAGACAGATACCTTCTTACAGAACAAGAGCTGCTTAATAAAATAACCATACTTTTAGCTGGTAGAGCTGCAGAGGATATAGTATTTAAAGAAGTAACTACTGGTGCAAAAGACGATTTAAATAAAGCTACAAAAATTGCCAAAGAAATGGTGTGCGAATATGGTATGAGTGAGCTGGGGCTTATGGTATACAATGACAGTGATGTGTACATGAGATATAACCATGACAAGTTAAGAACTGAAATAAATAAGATTTTAGACAAAGCTTATCAGAAAGCTAAGAAGATACTTATAGAAAATAAAGAACTACTTACAAAGATATCAGATGTACTTATGGAAAAAGAAACCATTGAACAAGAAGAACTAGAAGAAATATTTAAAGAATACCAAAAATCAACAGACTGTGCCAGCTAGAAGCCTCCTAAACACGATTTCAACTATGAAATCGTGTTTTTTGTTTGTCCAGTTATAGATTGTATAAATTTATGCTAAAATTATATTAACATTTATGTTCTGCGTAAGGAGGCATAGATTTGACTAATTTAGATTTAAATAATATACCAAGATATGTAAAAATAGCTGTAAATATAGCTCAAAGGATCTATAGAGGAGAGTTTCCTGAAGGTTATAAATTAAAGGGCCGTTCCACTCTAGCCAGTGAATATAGTGTGTCCCCTGAAACTATAAGAAGAGCTGTTTCTTTACTAGAAGACATGAATGTAGTTGAAATCCATGAAAAAAGTGGAACTTATGTGATTTCTAGAGCAAATGCCAGAAAGTTTATTGACAAATACGCTATAACCAACAATTTGAACGATCTTTTAAACCATATTAAAAGTCTTCTAGCAGAAAAAAATAAATTAGAAAATGCCATAAGTAAAAGTCTTGAAATTTTAATAAAAGACACTCTACACTTTAGGGATATGGATGTATTAGACCACCATAGGGAAGCAATACAGCCTAATAGCCATCTAATTGGCAAATCTATACATGAAATAAAATTCTGGCAAAATACAAAAGCCACTATAATTGCAATTATAAGAGATAATAAAACAATCCTATCCCCTGGTCCTGCTTTTAGATTTAAAGAAGGAGATGTTATATGTTTTGTTTCAGAAGAAGATAATGTTTACAATGTGAAAAAATATATAAATGAAAAAGCCTTAAATTAAGAACCATTCCTTGGGAATGGTTCTTAATTTTTCTTTACAATAAAACCAATTTATGATATAATTCAGTCCATAACTGGCAACTTGTATTTTTTTATAAGTTGTCACTTTTTTATAAATAGCTTTTAGGAAAGGAGGTTGCTTCCATGATTGAATTCGTAGAAGTATCCAAGGTATATGAAGACAATTTTGTAGCCTTGAAAAATATCAACTTAAAAATAAAAAATGGAGAACTTCTAGTCCTTATTGGGCCATCTGGCTGTGGTAAAACTACTACTATGAAGATGATAAATAGACTTATCGAGCCTACAAAAGGAGAAATATATATAGACGGAAAAGCAATAAAAAATGAAAATCCTGTAGAACTTCGAAGAAACATAGGATACGTTATCCAGCAAATTGGCCTTCTACCCCATATGACCATTAAGGACAATGTAGCACTAGTTCCAAAACTAAAAAAACTGGAGCCTAATAAATATTTAAAGCGGGTAGATGAACTTTTAGAAATGGTTGGCTTAGACCCTGAAATTTATAGAGATAGATATCCTAATGAATTATCAGGAGGCCAGCAACAAAGGATAGGTGTTATAAGAGCATTAGCAGCTGATCCTCCAATTATACTGATGGACGAGCCCTTTAGCGCCTTAGATCCTATAAGTAGGGAGCAATTACAAGATGAATTATTAAGACTACACAGTGAACTTAACAAAACCATCGTCTTTGTAACCCATGATATGGATGAAGCTTTAAAAATTGCTGATCGTATTTGTATAATGGGCCAAGGAGAAATTGTACAACTGGGTAGCCCTGAAGAAATCTTAAGACATCCAGCTAATGATTTCGTAAAAAACTTCATTGGAGAAAAAAGGCTTGCTGCCTATAATGGAATTCACTTCCCTCCAGTAAATGAATTCCTTTCAAAAGCAATTACTATTAGGGAAGATAAGGGATTAGCCGAATCTATAAATCAGTTAAACCAGAATAAGGTGGATACTTTAATAGTAGTAGATAAGCATAATAGGTATAAAGGAGTGGCCAGTTCCTGGGACATATATAAAAATTATGACAACGAAAAATTAAGGATTAAAGATATTATAAAAAATACTCATGCTTGTATTGAAGAAAATGAATCGGTAGAAAAAGCACTCCTATTAATCAAGGAATCTGGCAGGGGTTACGTGGTAGTTGTTGACCAAGAAAAAAGAGTAAAGGGTGTAGTGACAAGCGGCAGCTTGGTAAGATTCTTGGCAGATAAGATTGCCAATAGTACACAATAAAAGGAGGGATTATATGGGTGGAGAAAATCTAATATATTCTTTCATAAACACTACTATTGAACGTTGGCCTATGGTAGTTGACAGTATTTTATCCCATCTTAGAATTAGTATAATTTCCCTTATTATAGCTATATTCATTGGAGTTCCAATAGGCATATTCATAACTCGTTACAACACATTAGCCAGCATTGTGATAAAGATTGCATCAATTTTCCAAACAATACCTAGTGTTGCACTGTTAGGTTTTATGATACCTTTTTTTGGTATAGGAAGTAAGCCAGCCATTATAGCCCTTACCATTTATGCTCTACTACCAATACTCCAAAATACCTATACAGGGATTACTAACTGTGATGAAGCTGCAAAAGAGGCTGGCAAGGGCATGGGAATGACTCCCTTTCAAATATTATATATGATTGAAATTCCTCTATCCCTCTCAATAATAATGGCTGGAATTAGGACTGCTACCGTTATGACCATTGGAGTTGCCACTTTAGCTGCCCTAATTGGAGCTGGAGGGCTGGGAGATTTAATATTTAGAGGAATAGCATCAGTAAATAATGGTCTAATACTTGCTGGTGCAATACCATCAGCAATTTTAGCCATATTATTCGATTCCCTATTTAGATTTTTAGAAAAGAAACTAACGCCAAAAGGTTTGAGAAATCAATAGGAAAGGAGAATGTTTATGTTTGAATTAAGAAATCTTAAAAAAATAATTTTAATTACAATGATATTAGCCTTTGTTTTCTCTTTAACTGCCTGTGGAGGTGACACAGATACTTCAAATACATCTAATGAAGGAACTGTAGTGGTTGGAGGTAAGGAGTTTACAGAACAAGACATTATGGTACACCTAGTTTCAGAACTAATTGAAGCTAACACAAATTTAAAGGTTGAAAGAAAGCCCTTCCTTGGTGGTACTAATATAGTATTTACAGCAATGAAAACCGGAGATTTGGATATTTCAGTAGATTATACTGGAACTGGCCTTGTTAGCATATTAGGTGAAGAAGTGGTAAATGATGCTGATGAGGCCTATAGGATTGTTAAAGAAAAATACAATGAGCAATTTGATATAACTTGGCTAGAACCGTTAGGCTTTAATAATACCTATGCTATCGTTATGAAAGAAGAAGTAGCCAATGAATTAGGCATAGAAAAGATTTCAGACTTAAAAGAATATGCTGCAGACTTTTCCTTCGCTGCTACTCAAGAATTCATGGAAAGGGATGATGGTTATAGCGGTATGAAGGAAGTCTATGGCTTTGAGTTTAAAGATGCAAGAGGAATGGATCCAGGCTTATTATATACTGCCATTGACGAAGGACAGGTGGATGTTAGTGTGGCTTTTGCTACAGATGGAAGAATTCCTGCTTTTAATTTAATGATATTAGAGGATGATAAAAACTATTTCCCTCCATACGATGCAGCAGTTCTTATAAGGAATGATACTCTTGAAAAATATCCAGAATTAGAAGAAGTGTTAAATAGTCTTGCAGGCCTGTTAACCGATGAAGAAATGGCAAAATTGAATGCTCAAGTAGATATAGAAGGAAAAGATTCTAGGCAAGTAGCAAAAGATTGGCTAATTGAAAAAGGCTTAATAGATTAGGGGTGACTTATAAGTCACCCCTACTTTTAATCCTTAGCGAGTTTTGTTCTCTACTTCTTCTAATATCATCTTCATGAAATCATCTAGGCTGTATTGTCCTATATCTCCTTTATCTCTCTTGTTAACAGAAACTAGCCTATTTTCTACTTCTTTTTCTCCTACTACTAGCATATAAGGTATTCTTTGTAGTCTTGCTTCTCTTATCTTATAGCCTATCTTTTCAGCTCTGCCATCTACTTCTACTCTCAAGCCTTTTTGCTCCATTTCCTTCTTGATTTCATAGGCATAGTCATTGAATTTATCTGATATTGGAAGCACAATAGCTTGAACTGGCGCTATCCAAACTGGGAATTTTCCTGCAAAGTGCTCTATCAATATACCCAAAAATCTTTCAATACTTCCTAATATTGTTCTGTGAATCATAACTGGGCGTTTCTTTTCATTGTCCTTATCAACGTATACTAAATCGAACCTTTCAGGCATTTGGAAATCTAGCTGGATTGTTCCACACTGCCAAGTTCTACCTATTGCATCTTGTAGGTGGAAATCTATCTTAGGTCCATAAAAGGCTCCATCACCTTCATTTATTTTATATTCTATACCCTTTTCCTCTAAAGCTTCTCTTAAAGCGTTTGTTGCTAGCTCCCATTGTTCATCAGTTCCCATGGAGTTTTCTGGCCTTGTAGACAATTCTACATGGTATTTAAAACCAAATATATCGTATACATAGTCTGCCAAATCTATTACCTGCTTTATTTCATCCTTAACTTGAGATGGTAAGCAGAAAATATGGGCATCATCTTGAGTAAAGCTTCTAACCCTCATAAGTCCATGCAAAGCTCCAGAGAGCTCATGCCTATGAACTAAGCCTAATTCTCCCCATCTTAAAGGAAGATCCCTATAGCTGTGGAGGCCAGATTTATATATTAATATGGCTCCTGGACAGTTCATAGGTTTAATAGCATAACCTTTTTCATCAATTTCTGTAAAGTACATGTTCTCCTTATAATGATCCCAGTGGCCTGATTGTTGCCATAGATCTTGACTTAATATTACAGGTGTCTTTACTTCCCCATAGCCTCTTTTAACGTGTTCTTTTCTCCAAAAATCCTCTAGTATATTCCTCATTATCATTCCCTTTGGATGGAAGAATGGAAAGCCTGGTCCTTCCTCATGGATACTAAATAAATCTAACTCTTTTCCTAGTTTTCTGTGATCTCTTTTCTTGGCTTCTTCTAATCTCTCTAAATACTCATCAAGCTCCTTCTTCTTTTCAAAAGTAATTCCATATATTCTCTGAAGCATCTTGTTCTTTTCGTCCCCACGCCAGTAAGCACCAGCAATACTTAGAAGTTTTATAGCCTTCACCTTCTTAGTATTTAATAGGTGGGGTCCAGCACAAAGATCAGTAAATTCGCCTAGTTTGTAGAATGATATCTCTTCATCTTCTGGCAGCTCTTCAATCAATTCAACTTTATATACTTCTCCTCTTTCTTTAAAATACTCAAGAGCTTCTTCCCTAGACACTACGAACCTTTCAAGGGTGTGATTTTCCTTAACTATTTTTTGCATTTCCTTCTCTATCTTTTCCAAATCCTCTGGTGTGAATCTATGCTCAGTGTCAAAATCATAGTAAAAACCATCTTCTATAGCTGGCCCAATGGCAAATTTCACATCTGGAAACAATCTCTTAACTGCCAATGCCATTATATGGGCCGATGTATGCCAAAATATTTTCTTACCTTCCTCATCCTCAAACTTTACAAGCCTTACTTCTGCATCCTCATCAATAGTCTCTTGTAAGCCCTTAATTTTACCGTTTACCACCGCTCCTAAAGCTACTCTAGCTAAACCTTCACTTATATCCTTAGCTACATCAAGAACTGTAATTCCCTTTTCATATTCTCTAACAGAGCCATCAGGTAATTTTACGCTGATCTTTTCCATATACACTTCTCCTTTCTAATACTACTTTCTAAATATTAAAAATATATACAAAAAACCCCTCATCCCTAGCTCTAGGGACGAGAGGTATACTCCCGTGGTTCCACCCTAATTGGTACTCAATTTAAGATAACGCTAATACTTGCGGCCATCCTTCCATCTTTCGATTTCGGATGCAGCTCCGGGGTGGTCTTCAGCTGTTTTCCCTTAGGGAGGCTTCCAGCCTATGGCACTCCCCTCTCTTGAAGGTACCTACAGCCTACTCTTCCCTTCATCGCCATTATATTAACTCGTTTTAATTTGATTATTTATTATAACATTATATACCCAATTGTTCAACTTTTTATTATATTTTTTATATTATTTTAAGTGATTTATTAATTCTTCTAAATTAAGTGAAGCTTGTTCTCCAGTTTTCATATCTCTTAATGTATACCTATTATTTTCTATTTCCTCTGTACCTATAATTATTACATAAGGTATGTCTAATTTATCTGCATAGCCAAATTTTTTCCCAAGCTTTACATCTTCTAAATATATCTGTGTATTAATTTCATTGTCCCTTAATTTGTTTGCAATTTGGATAGCTTTTTCTAGACAATTTTCCATAGGTATTACTAAAACTTCAGTTAAAGTATTATCTACAGCTTTAATTAAATTTGCTTCCCTCAATTGATAGAAAAGCCTTGTCAAACCAATAGAAACTCCTACTCCAGGCAATTTCTGCTTAGTATAATAGCTGGCCAAATCATCATATCTTCCACCAGAACATATGCTACCAATCTCAGGATAGTCATCTAGGAAAGTCTCGTAAACTGTACCAGTATAATAATCAAGGCCTCTTGCAATAGTCAAATCTATAGCAAAATTCTTTTCAGGAACTCCAAAAACTCCTATGTAATGGCTAACTGTTTCTAGCTCTTTAACTCCTTCTTGGAATACTCCATTGTCTATATTTAGTTCCTTAAGTTTAGTTAATATTTCTTTTTTTTTTCCCTTTTTATTTATAAATTAAAGTATTTTATCTATAATAGCTCTTTCCAAACCTAATTCCTCTAACTCACTAATTACTCCTTTTTCTCCTATCTTTTCTAACTTATCTATAGCCCTTAATACTTCCACAGTATTTTCTACTTCTAAGGACTTGAAAAAGCCATTTAATATCTTTCTATTATTTATCTTAATAGTAAATTCATCAAAACCTAAATCTTTAAATGTAGAATATATGACTCTAGGAATTTCTGCATCATTTATTATATCCAATTTACCATTGCCTATTATATCCACATCACATTGATAGAATTCTCTAAACCTTCCTCTCTGGGCTTTCTCTCCTCTATAAACTTTACCAATATGATACCTTCTAAAGGGGAATGTTAGTTCTGAATAGTGTTGGGCTACATACCTAGCTAAGGGGACAGTCAGATCAAACCTTAAAGCCATATCAGTATCTCCCTTTTGGAATCTGTATATTTGTTTTTCAGTTTCTCCTCCACCTTTAGCTAATAATATTTCTGCCTTCTCAATAACCGGAGTATCAATAGGTAAAAAACCAAACTTCTCGTAGTTCTTCCTTATGGTATCCATCATTTTGTTAAACAGTATCTGGTCAGATGGAGTAAGTTCCATAAAACCTGCTAGTATTGATGGTTTTATAATCTCTTTACTCATATGTACAACCTCCAACATTTCCTTTAGTATTATAATACCATTTTGTTTGGCAATTTCAAATAGAATATGAAGCTGAGTTAAACTCAGCTTCATATTCTAACTATTTTTAATACTCAGCTCTTTATTGCATTTTTCACATCCTAAGCAAAAATATACCCTATCTTCAAAAACATCTGTTATAACTTTTACTATATCTCTTTCCATATGCTGCTGTTCCAAATGGACTATTAGATTTTTAGGAGCTAAAACAATCAATGTGCTAATAAGCAGATCGTCCTGGCTGATTTCACTATATTCTATTTCAAAAATTATATCCTCAAAATATTTTTTGTCAATTATATGGTAATTCTCATCTAAAAGGGTATAGTTATTAGCTATAAACACTAAATTAACTATATCATATTTAGGCTCCTGTACATCTACAAAATACTTCAATACATCTATAAATTCTTTATATTCCTTTTTAGCCGTAAATTCTTTGACTCCCTTATCTACTGCAGAACTTACAAAAAGATCCATATCCTTTAATCCAAATGTTACAAAACCATCTACAAAAATAAAAGGCTCTTCATAAATATAATTTTTTATTTTGTTGTTAATGTATTGCTTTTCAATTAAAAAGCTATCCTTATCTAAAAGGAGCCTTTTAGATATCCTTCCTATTTCTCTTCTTTCATCTACTCTAAATTCCTTTAAATTAGCTTCCACATATTTGTTTATTATATCTTCAGAATATATATTGAGTATTAATTCTAATATTAAATTAGCAACTCTATCATAAAAGTCTTTTATAGACCTGTTTTTCAAAAGGCTTATATTAAAGAAATATCTAAATTTATAATCCTCTTCTTCTATTTTAACCTTCTTTTCTGGGAAATAACTATACACAATTTCTCTTGCCCTATCAAAACCTTTATTTAAACCTAATTGGATATTCATCTATTATATCTCCTTTCTTGTTAGTAGTATGCACTAACTGTAGGCGCATATACTCTATAAAGTATTACTTTAATGGTAATTAAGACTAATTATAGTTCCTATATCTGTTACATTTTCATCGCTTAACCACAAAACTTTTTTATTGTATTTTTTCAAAAAATTGGTAATTTCGTTTTTAGCAGGATGGTATAGAAATTTCCCAGAAAAGGCTACTATTTCTCTAGATAAATTACCACATGTGCCTCCTACAAAGCCATAAGGGTAGCCATCTAACCTAATATAGCCAGCTTCAATCAATAGAACATCAATACCAATTTCAGTTAATTTTTTATATATAGGGTAATCTGATGTTATAACAGCTTTGCGATCAACAATTGCTATGGAACACTTTGTATAACCTTGTTTTACATTTAAAAACTCTAAGCCCTCTTTTTCTAAATAGTAGATTAACTTTTCATCTGTATACTTAAAGTTATGTATGGCTAGATTATCTACTCTCCCTACATTATATGCAATATCAGCAGGATACTCTTTTTTTAATTCTTTTTCACCTTTGATAACTCTTATACCCGTTTTGGACAAAACATCACTATAATACTCAAAAACATTTGGCGCAACAATAATCGTTTTATGATTTATAGGATGAATAACTATATCTGGATGATAGGAAATGGGAGCAGCAACTTCCTGACAAGGGATTGTAGGGATTACTTTTATATTTAAACTTTCAATTTTTTCTATTGCTTTCTTTGGAACCCGGCCATCTATAATTACTAAATCAGCATCTCTCAATGGAATGAATGGGTTTTTTGACATTATATCACCACGTATATAAAAAAATTAAACCTTCTATGAAGAAGGTTTATTAATGGAGGCGGCACCCGGATTCGAACCGGGGATAAAGGTTTTGCAGACCTCTGCCT
>CALBUB010000048.1 GCA_937967955.1 uncultured Bacillota bacterium
ACTGCAGCAGCTACTACAACAGTAGCAAGCCTAGGTAATGCAGCTGCAATCGGAAATACTGCAGTAGGCGGATTAGGATTAGCCACAAAAGCAAGCACATTATTGTTAAATCCATGGACTGCAGCGATAGCTGCTGGAGGGTTAGCGGCTTATGGATTATATAAACATTTAAGCGAAGATGCAATTCCAGCGGTAGATTTGTTTGGTAGTGAAGTATCTGAATCAACTAAACAAGCTGTAGGTAGTTTTATGGAGTTAAATGAGCAAGCAACATTGGCTCTCAACCAATTATCCTGGAGTGGACAGGAAGTTACTCAAGAGATGGCAGATAGCATAACGAATAACTTCTCTCAAATGGCAGAACAAGTACAAGCAGGCCTTGACAGCCATTACCAAGAATCATTACAAAAAATGCAGAGTTTTGTAAATAATAGCACTTCTCTGTCAAAGGAAGAACAAGAACAGATTTTAGCAAATATGCAACAAGGATACGAAAATAGAAAACAAACTATAGAAGAAGGTGAAGCAAGAATTAAAGAAATTTTGCAAACTGCTAGTGAAGAAAAAAGAGCTTTGACAAAGGAAGAACAAGAAGAAATAAATACAATTCAAAAACAGATGGTAGATACAGGAATACAAGTATTGTCAGAGAATGAACTTGAAGCTAAAGCTATTATGGAACGAATGAAACAACAGGCTGGAGAAATATCAGCTAGGCAGGCGGCGGAAGTGGTACAAAATAGTCTGAAACAAAAAGAAGAAACAATCAAAGCTGCAGAAGAACAATATAATGAAGTAATAAAAGAAATAATAAGGCAACGTGATGAGGCTGGTACTATAACAGCAGAACAGGCTGATAAGCTAATTGCAGAGGCAACAAGACAGAGAGATGAAACTATTGCAAAGGCAACAGAGATGCATAATCAAGTAGTAGAACAAGCAAAATTGCAAGCAGGTGAACATGTCAATCAAGTTGATTGGGAAACTGGCGAGATAAAAAGTAAATGGGAAGTAATGAGAGATAATATAATTGAAAAATCAAAAGAAATAAAAAAAGATGTAGTGAATAAATGGGAAGAGATAAAGAAATCTACTGCAAAAAAATGGGAGAATGTAAAAAAATCCGTGTCTGATAGTATAGGTGCAGCCAAAGATAAAGTATCTGAAGGTATAAACAAGATAAAAGAATGGAACAACACGAGTGTAAAAGAGAAAGTTTTTTCAATAGTGGAAAAAGTAAAAAGAGTATTTTCTAGTATAGGTAATGCTGTTTCATCAGTAAGAGCATATGCTAGTGGAACTAATTTCCACCCAGGAGGACTAGCGTTAGTAGGAGAAGAGGGACCAGAATTGGTTGAACTGCCTAGAGGTAGCAAGGTATATACTGCAAATGAAACTGCAAATATGATAGGCTTAAATGAAGAAAGGCTGGCTAATGCAATAGTAAAAGCATTGAAAAATGCAGGATTAAGCAAACCAGCAGTTATGGAACTTGATGGTAGAGCGGTAGGAAGAGGAATAGTCAGCATAATTGATGCAGAATTACACTCTCACAGCACAGAAGAAGCAATAGGAAGGGGGCAACTAGCATGGTAGAGCCTTATTTTATTTTCAATAATATTAAGTCTACGGATCTTGATGTAGTTGTAAAAGATGAATGGCTCCCTCCAGTACAGAAAGCAAGTGATGATGTTGAAATAATAGAAGTCCCTGGTCGAGATGGATATTTAACTATACCAAAGAACAGGAAAAAACCAATAGTTAAAACCATCACAGCGGTACTAATTAATGAAGAAAATAAGCATATAGTCCGTGAGTGGCTATATGGTGAAGGGAAATTGATTTTATCTAATGAAAGTGATGTATTTTATAAAGCTAGAGTAGTAAATAATCCACAATTTCAAGATTTTTGGGGTGGATATGGATGGCAATTTGAAGTGGAATTTTTATGCCAGCCTTGGGCTTATCTACATTCAGGTAAGCAAATCATTATAGTTACCGAAAAAGATACAGTTATAAATAACCCAGGAGCGGTATCAAAGCCTTTGATTAAAGTTTATGGAGATGGTCCAGTAGACCTTATGATAAATGATAAAATTCATAAGTTCAGTAACATATCAGAATATGCAATAGTTGATAGTGAGCTAATGGAGGTATATAAAGAAACCAATCCAGTCAAGTATTATGGAGAATTTCCAGAGTTTGTCCCTGGAGAGAATAATATCAGTTGGGATGGGAATGTTAGCAAACTAGAAATAATACCGAGGTGGAGAAGATGATTAGCGTATACGACAGGAATGAAACAGATTTCTTTCACAATGGAATAGTATTATCAGAAGCAATTCAATGTATCATAGAAGAAGAGTTAAATGGTAAATACGTACTTGAATTAATCCATCCCATAGACAGACAAGGCAAATGGGAGTATTTAGTTGAAGAGAATATTATTAAAGCTGATGGGCAATTATTCAGGATATATGCCACAGAAAAAACCTTAGACCGCATCTATGTATACGCAAGACATATATTCTATGACCTCCTTCATAATTTCCTAGAAGATGTACGACCTACTAATTTAAATGGTGCAGCTGCATTAGATTGGAT
>CALBUB010000049.1 GCA_937967955.1 uncultured Bacillota bacterium
GGGGTGTTTATGTGGCCAGCATAAATAGATTAGGCCTTGCAAATCTGCCTACTAAGATAGAAAGATTAGATAGGCTAAGTAAAAAACTAGGGAAGAACATATACATAAAAAGGGATGACCAAACGGGCATAGAGTTTTCAGGCAACAAGATAAGGAAACTGGAATACTGTGTAGGAGAGGCTTTAGACAAAAACTGTGACTACCTTATTACCTGTGGTGGCATCCAATCAAACCACTGTAGGGCAACTGCAGCCGTTGCTGCTAAGCTAGGTTTAGGAGCCTATCTAGTTTTAAGAGGGGAGGAAGATACACCAGCTGAGGGGAACCTTTTCTTTAATAAGATGTTTGGAGCAAAGATTAAATTTGTAACAGGGGATGAATACAAAAATAAAAGGGCAGAGATAATGGAAGGCATAAAAAAAGAGCTAGAAAAAAAGGGCCATAAGCCTTATATAATCCCAGAAGGAGCTTCCAATGGAGTAGGTTCCTTAGGTTACATAACGGCTATGGAAGAGATACTTAAGCAGGAAGAGGAAATGGGAATAAAATTTGATGCCATTGTAGTTACTGTAGGTTCAGGAGGTACTTATGCAGGCCTTTATTATGGGAATAGAATAAAGGACAATCCTGCTACTATTTATGGCTTTAATATTACCGAAACTAATGAGCATTTTAAGAAAATAGTGGCTAATTTACTTGAAGAAATATCCCAATATACTGGGGAAAAGATAGTTGTAACATTAGATGATATTAATATTGTAGATGGATATGTGGGAAGGGGTTATGCTAAAAGCCGTCCAGAGGAAATTAAATTTCTAAGCTACCTAGCTAAGCTAGAGGGAATAATATTAGACCCAGTTTATACTGGCAAGGCCATGTATGGCCTGGTGGAAGAAATTAAAAAGGGAACTTTTAATGAACATGAAAATATACTCTTTATACACACTGGAGGCATATTTGGCTGGAGTGGGGAACAGAGAAGCCTGTTAGAATAATTTTAATATAGGGGGATAAATATGAAAAGGATAGTAGGGCTTGCATTAATACTTATTTTTGTATTATTATTAAATGGCTGTGCCAAGGAAGGCTTAAGCCAAGCCATAGGAATTAGAGGAGAGATAAAGGAAGTATATTTATCTGAAGATGGTACTACCATTTCTGGAATATTAGTAGAAGGGGAAATTCAAGAAGATACCATGTATGATTATGCAAATGTTACAATAGATGAAAACACTGTAATATATATAGGAGAAGAGGAGGCTACCCTTGAAGATTTGGAAGAAGGACTTAAGGTGGAAGTAATATTTGACGGCCCTGTAGCTGAGTCCTATCCAGTTCAAGGAAGGGCTGAAAAGATTAACATATTAGAAGAATAGAGGTGGTAAAGTGTTTAAACTAGAGCCAATTAAAAAGATGAATGAAGAGGAAAGACTAAGGTATATGAATACCCTTTTAAAGGGACAGCTTAGCTCAGAAGAGGATCCAATAGCCAATTTATCTAACGCCTCAGCTATTATAATGGCTTGTGTTGAAAGGCTCAATTGGGCAGGCTTTTACATACTAAGGGGAGAACAACTAGTTTTAGGGCCCTTCCAAGGCTTGCCAGCTTGCAATAGGATAGACATAGGAAAAGGGGTATGTGGCACTGCAGTAGCTACAAAAAAGGTGCAGCTAGTACCAGATGTACACCAGTTTCCTGGCCACATTGCCTGTGATGCAGCCTCTAATTCAGAGCTAGTCATACCCATTATAAAGGATGACAAGGTATATGGTGTACTAGATTTAGATAGTCCAGAAAAAGGAAGATTCACTGAACTGGAAAAGGAATACTTTATAAAGTTTGTAGACATTTTAAATGAATATATAGATTGGGAAAAAGTATAGGGAACCATTAGCTGTTCCCTATTTTTATTTGGCAATTTAGCTAACAGTTGATTTTACACAAGCCTATGGCTACATAGGGACTTATAGTAACCATATTTCTATTGTACAAAAAAATATTTTGATATATTATATAGATATTGCGCAAAAAAGTTCATAAAAAATGGTTAGCACAAAATATGGGACTTTTTTGAACTATAATAGGACTTGCGAACACATAAAAGCTGTGATAACGTATACATATAGTATATAAAACATATATTATATACAAGATATTGCGCAGGAGGGGTTTTATGTTAAAAGTAGAGAAAAGGAACGGAATGATAGTAGACTTCGAAGGTGACAAAATAGTCAAGGCAGTAACTAAAGCTATGGCAGAGACAGAAAAGGGTGTAGACTTACAGTTAGCAGAGGAAATTGCTGAAAAGGCCTTCCAAAATTTTAAAAACACAGAAGTGATACATATAGAGCAAATACAAGATTTTGTAGAAGTGGAATTGATGAGAACAAGACCTGATGTAGCTAAAAAGTATATCCTCTACAGGGAAAAAAGGGCTAGGCTTAGAAAATATGGTTGGGAAATGACCGACCTTCAAAGGGATATATATGAGAAAAAATATAGATTTGAAAATGAAAGCTTCCAAGAATTCCTAACTAGAGTAAGTGGAAACAACAGCTTTATTATGAAGGCTATAAAGGATAAGAAGTTTATGCCAGCAGGAAGGATCCTTGCAGGTAGGGGCTTAGATAAACACGGAAGAAAGGTAACTTTATCCAACTGCTATGTAATGCCTAAAGTGGAGGACAATATAGAATCCATATTTGATACTGCCAAATATATGGCAAGAACTTATTCCTATGGAGGCGGTGTTGGGGTTTCCCTATCTAAATTGAGACCAAAGGGAGCTAGGGTCAACAATGCAGCCAATACTACAACAGGTGCAGTTTCCTTTATGGATCTTTATTCCATGGTAACAGGTTTAATTGGTATGAGGGGTAGACGTGGTGCCTTAATGATCAATATGGATTGTAACCATCCAGACATAGAGGAGTTTATAGATATTAAAAACGATTTAAACAAGGTTAACTATGCCAATATTTCTGTAAATGTAACTGATGAGTTTATGAAGGCAGTATTAGAAGATAAGGATTTTGAACTGTATTTTAAAGTGGAAGCTACAGGAGAGGAAATTAGAAAGACAGTTAGGGCTAGGGAATTGTTTAAAAAGATAGCTAAAAACAATTGGAATATGGCAGAGCCAGGCTTATTGTTCATAGATAGGATAAATAGTTGGCATCTAATGAGTGAAGATGAGGATTTTGAATTTGCAGGAGTCAATCCATGTGCCGAGGAGACATTGCCAGCCTGGGGAAGCTGTAACCTTTCATCAATTAATTTAGGAGAATTTGTAAGAGATCCATTTAGTGAAAGGGCTAGGTTTGAATTCGATAATTTTGCTGAAATGGTAAGACAAGGGGTTATATACCTAAATGAAGTTTTAGATGAAAATATGCAACTCCATCCTTTAAAAGAGCAAAGAGAAATGGCAAGGCAATATAGACAAATTGGTTTAGGAATTATGGGAGTTGCAGACATGTTTATAAAGATGGGTATAAGATACGGTAGCCCAGAATCCATAGAGTTAATCCATCAAATTGGAAAAGTATTGATAAATGAAGCCCTAAGGCAATCAGCCCTATTAGCTAAGGAGTATGGCCCCTTCCCAAGATATAATAAGGAAGCGGTACTAAAATCTCCATTCCTACAAGCCAATGCTACTGAGGAAGTATTAGAGCTGATAGAAAAATATGGCCTAAGAAATAGCCAGCTGCTTACAATACCACCAACAGGCAGTATAGCCACATTAATAGGATGTAGCAATGGACTAGAGCCTATATTCCAAATATCCTATACAAGGAAATCAGAATCCTTACACCAAGAGGATACTTACTATAAGGTATTTACACCAATAGTTAAAGAATATATGGATAGGAAGAATATTACTAGAGAAGAAGATTTACCAGATTACTTTGTCACAGCCCATGATTTAACCTATAAAGAGAGAATAGATGTGCAAGCAGCTTGGCAGCAATATATAGATGCAAGCATATCCTCTACAGTAAACGTACCTAATGAATTCACTATAGAAGAAGTAGAAGAGCTATACATCTATGCATGGAAAAAGGGCCTTAAAGGGGTTACCATCTACAGAGATGGCTGTGCTAGAGAAGGAATCCTTATTACTAACAAGGCAAAGATGAGCAAATTAGAGAAGATACAAAAACTTCAGTCAGAGCTTAATCAGCTTATATTAGAACAATTAAAAGAAGATCCAGATAGCTGTCCAATGTGTGGAGGCACTATGATCCATAGTGGTGGCTGTTCAGAATGTCAGGATTGTGGATACAGTCCTTGTTCCGTATAGTATTTGTTTAGGCAGTACTCAAAATGGTTTGCGGTTTTGCGCTGCTAAAATCGCAAACCATTTTTTAATAGAGACCTTCTACTTCTTTCCCTTTTCTATATTTAAACAATTCTTACTATTTATGATATAATAGTCGTGTTACATTACTTAAAATACCTGTTAGGAGTGGCAGTATGACTAGTCTATATATAATAGAGAAGTTGCCAGAGATAATACACAATGGTAAAAAGAAAGCAGAAGAAATACTTACTAACTCCTATGAAGACCTTTTTTCCTATAAGGAAGTAATTGGTTTAGAAAATTACCAGGAAGGCAGCTGGATAAATCAGTTTTACAAAGAAGACAATCTGCTA
The DNA here is from genome assembly GCA_937967955.1 of uncultured Bacillota bacterium. Taxonomy (GTDB): domain Bacteria; phylum Bacillota; class Clostridia; order Tissierellales; family Tepidimicrobiaceae; genus JAAYHX01. Next base: position 4,661 of record CALBUB010000049.1, read on the forward strand.
GTAATGGGCAAATTATTAAAAGAAGGCTATGAGGGGAAAATAGACTTAATATACATTGACCCTCCTTTTTTAACCAAAGCCAAATACAGTGGAAAGATAAACATATTCTCTGAAGATAAGGAGTACACCTTTGAACTATTTGCTTACGATGATACTTGGGAAGAAGGACTTTTTTCATATTTGGAGATGTTATATCCTAGATTATATCTAATGAGAAGGCTATTAAGTGAAAAAGGCACTATTTATGTTCATCTAGACTATAGGACTGTCCACTATGTGAGGATATTGCTGGATGAAATATTTGGGGAAGAAAACTTCTTAAACGAGCTCATATGGGCATATAAATCAGGAGGAGTAAGCAAAAGGTATTATTCCAGGAAGCACGATAACATATTAGTATATACTAAGACTAAAGATTACATATTTAATCCTCAAAAGGAAAAGTCCTATAATCGAGGCTTCAAACCCTATAGGTTTAAAGGAGTAAAGGAATACAAGGATGAAATAGGCTGGTATACATTGGTCAATTTAAAAGATGTATGGCAAATAGACATGGTGGGAAGGACTTCCAGAGAAAGGGTTAATTATGCAACCCAAAAACCAGAAAAGCTTTTAGAAAGGATAATACTTACTTCCTCTAATGAAAACTCCCTAGTTGCCGATTTCTTTGCTGGCAGTGGAACTACAGGAGTAGTTGCTGAAAAGCTAAATAGGAGATGGTTAATGTCGGATAAGGGAGAATTAGCAGCTATTACTATCCATAAAAGGCTTTTAGAAAAAGGCCACAAAGCCTTTTTGTCCATAAAAGGGAAGGATAAAGCAAAAGATGGAGGCAAATTATCAATTAAAAAGGGGAATATAGAAGAGAACCTATTACACATTCAGCTGGATAAATATGAAATAGATATAAAAAATATCAATATTAAGGAAAAATACAAGCCCCAGCTGGAGGAGATAATAAATAATAATTCCTTAGCTCTAGTGGAATTTGTAGGCCTAGATTTAGACTTTAATGGGAAAAGGCCCTTAATAACCGAAAAATATATAAGAAATTCCAATAAGCCTCTAGATTCAAACATAACAATTGAGGGTATTTTTAGAGAAGGGCAGAAGATATTACTAAAGTATATAGACGTATTTGGAAAGGAAAATTTCCAAGTCTTTCAAATAAAGGAAGGGAGGCTGAAGTTGTGTCAAGAGTACTAGAAGGTTTAAAGCCAGAAAGGGTTTTTTATTACTTTGAGGAAATATCCAATATACCCCGTTGTTCTGGCCAGGAGGAAAAGATAAGTAATTATTTAGCAGGTTTAGGAAGAAAACTTGGCCTTGAAACTATACAGGATGAAGCATTAAATGTTATAATAAAAAAACCAGCAACTCCAGGCTATGAAAACAGCCCCACAGTCATATTACAAGGCCATATGGACATGGTTTGCGAAAAGGAAGAAGCTTGCAACCATGATTTTTCAAAGGATCCTCTTAAATTGAAGGTAGAAGGAGATTTTATAACAGCTGATGGAACAACATTGGGGGCTGACAATGGTATAGCTGTAGCCATGTGTTTAGCCCTACTAGAAGCCAAGGATGTGCCTCACCCACCTTTAGAAGTATTATTGACTACTGATGAAGAAGTAGGAATGGGTGGTGCAAAAGGCTTAAATCCAAATAATTTAACAGGAAAAATACTTATAAATATAGATTCTGAAGAAGAAGGAACAGCCCTAGTTAGCTGTGCTGGTGGAGAAGACAATTTGGTTACTATTCCTATACAATGGCAAAAAGGAAAGGCTACAGAAGCCTATTATATAAAAACTGCAGGCCTTTTAGGGGGCCATTCAGGTATGGAAATAGACAAGGGAAGGGGCAACGCTAACAGGATAATAGCAAGGGTTTTATCCTATGCTAAAGATAAGTGTAATATAGAGCTGGCCCATATAGAAGGTGGTTCTAAAGCTAATGCAATACCAAGAAATGGCTCAGCCCTAGTTTTAGTAAATAAGGAAGAGGAAGATGCTTTTCTTAAAGCAGTAGACAATATTAAAGAGGCTATCCAAAAGGAATTAGCTGCTTCAGAGCCGGCTTTTAGCTTAGTAGTTGAAAAAGCAGAAGAAAAAGTAGAAAAAGTATTTACAGAAGATAGCTTTAACAGAGTTATGGCTGCCCTTATGTTAATACCAACAGGGGTCCAATCTATGAGCATGGAAATGGATGAGCTGGTAGAAAGTTCATGTAATATGGCCATTGTAAATACGGAAGCCGATCAGGTAACCATAAGGGTTTCCTTGAGAAGTTCCAAAGAAAGCCTAAAAAAATTTATTGCTCAGCAGATAGAAACTGTTGCAAAGCTAGTAAAAGGTGCTTACAAAAGGAATAGCTCCTATCCTGCCTGGGAGTATAAAGAAGATTCTTATATAAGAGGAGTATTCAAAAAAGTATATAAGGAACAATTTGGAAAAGAATTGGAAATAAAAGCCATACATGCTGGCTTAGAATGTGGAATTTTTGATGAAAAATTCAATGGCAACCTGGATATGATATCTTTTGGTCCTAACATGTATGGTGTTCATACTCCCCAGGAAAAGTTGAGCATATCTTCTGTAGAAAGGACTTACCAATTTTTATTAGCTGTGCTAAAAGAAATAAAATAATTGATGAATATTAAATTGAAAAATAAAAAAGGCTAATAATATATTATTAATTTTTAATGAGAGGAGAATAAAAATGCACAATGAACACCATCATGACCATGAGCATGAACATGAACACGCCCACATTTATTTAACCTTAGAAGACGATACAGAATTAGAATGTCACGTAATTGGTACCTTTGAAGTAGATGATGTAGAATACATTGCTTTAACACCAGTAGATGGAGAAAAAGGAGAAATATATTTATATAGATATGTAGAAGATGAAGATGGAATAGATTTACAAAATATAGAAGATGATGAGGAATTCGATGTGGTATCAGAAGCTTTCTATGAATTGTTTAAAGACGAACTAGACCTATATGACGAGGAATATGAGGACTATGATGAAGTTTTAGATGAATTAGAAGAGCTTGATGAAGATTATGAGGAGGAACATGAGGAGTAGATAGCTTTAAAAAACAGGTACTTCAGCTATAATAAATATAGTTGAAGTACCTTTATTATAAGTAATAAAAGGGGGATGCATATGAACAGAGGAATAGAATTTGCTAAAGGCTTAATAGACTTTATACAAAGTAGTCCTAGCCCTTTCCATGTGGTAAAAGAGGCGGAAAAAGTACTTAATAAAAAGGGTTTTAAAAAACTTTCCCTTTCTGATAAATGGAATTTAGAAAAGGAAGGCAAATACTATGTAACTAGCAATAACTCTAGTATAATAGCCTTTGTAATAGGAAAAGGACATATAGAAGAAGACGGCTTTAAGCTAATTGGAGCCCATACTGACTCTCCTACCTTTAGGATAAAGCCTAAGCCTGAGATAGCGGTGGAGAATAAGTATTTAAAGCTGAATACAGAAGTATATGGAGGACCTATACTTAGCACTTGGTTTGATAGGCCTTTATCCATAGCAGGTAGGGTAGCTGTAAGGACAGAAAATCCACTAAAGCCTAAAGAAGTAATAGTAGATATGGAAGAGCCTTTACTTATCATTCCTAATTTAGCCATCCATATGAATAGGAAGGTAAATGAAGGGATAAAAATAAATCCCCAGGAGGACACTCTTCCACTACTTACTATGATAGAAGATGAATTAGAAAAGGAAAACTATCTGGTGAAACTATTGGCAGAAAAAATAGGTGTAGCTTATGAAGATATACTAGATTTTGATCTATTCCTATATGCTACTGAAAAGGGCTCTTTAATAGGCCCCAATAAGGAATTCATATCAGTAGGCAAGTTAGATAATCTGGCCATGGTACATGCTGGCCTTTATGGAATTGTAGACAGCCAAGTGAACAAGGCTACAAATGTATTAGTATGCTTTGATAATGAGGAGGTAGGCAGCAGTACTAAGCAAGGTGCCGCCAGCCCACTACTTAGAACAGTATTAGAAAGGATAACCATAGCCTTAGGAAAGTCTAGGGAGGATTACTACAGGGCTTTAGCTAATTCCTTCATGATATCTGCCGACATGGCCCATGCTCTACATCCTAACTATCAAGGAAAAGCCGATCCAACCAATAAGCCTATTATAAATGAAGGACCTGTAATTAAGATAGCAGCAAGCCAAGCTTATACCTCTGACAGCATGTCTATAGCAGTTTATGAAGGCATTTGTAAGGCAGCAGGGGTGCCTGTACAGAAATTTGTCAACAGGTCTGATGAAAGGGGAGGTTCCACAATAGGACCCATTTCTGCAACCCAGTTAAATATTCCAGCAGTAGATATAGGAACTCCTATACTGGCCATGCATTCTGTAAGGGAATTAGGAGGAGTATTAGATCATCACTATGTATATAAATCCTTTATGGAATTTTATCAACTATAGTATTAACTTGAGGTGAATTTATTAAATGTATAAATTGATTGCTATTGATTTAGATGGTACCCTGTTAGATGACCACAAAAAGATTCCAGAAGAAAATATACTTGTCCTTAGAGAACTAATCGATAGGGGCTATGAAATAGCAATAGCTACTGGAAGAAGATATTGGGAGGCAAAGGAGCTTATTAAAGATATAGATAGGAATATGGTCATATTAGCCAATAATGGAAATATAGTAAGAGATATAGAAGACGATAGACTTCTTATTAAGAAGTACTTAGATATGGATGATTTCAGAAAGCTAATCAAGGAGAGTAAAAAAAGAAACCTACACCCCCTTATTCTAGTAGATGATTATGAAAATGGAATCGATGTAATAGTGGAAGCTGGTAGTGAAAACCAATTCCATAAGATATATATTTCTAGAGCTAAGGATAGATATAAGGAAGTAGAAGATTATCTAACCCTGGAGGATGTTAATATACTTTCTGTAGCCTATGCTGGGGACAAAAAAGATATGGAAGGCTTATATGATTATATAAATGAAAGGTATCCTAATATATATAGGACCCATTTGATGGAAAATATCCACCTGGCAGAAGCCCTTCTTGAGATAATGAATCCTTTAGGGGATAAATGGCTTAGCCTTTTAGAATATGCAAAGGATAAAGGAATAGATAAGTCTGAAATAATAGCCATTGGGGACGACAACAACGACATTGAAATGATCAAAAATTCTGGTTGTGGCATAGCCATGAAAAATGGCAGCCAGTACGTAAAAAAGGTGGCAGATATTATATCAGAAAAGGACAATAATCAATCTGGAGTGGCCCATGAACTTAAGAAATTATTGAAAATTTAAAGATGGACAATAGAAAAGGTGAAAAAATTATGGATATAACAGTGTACAATGTATATTCTAACTACTTGAAGAATAGATTTGGAGAAAAGGTATATAAACTTCCAATAAACTTGCCCCTTACCTGTCCCAATAGGGATGGCTGTGTAGGAACTGGTGGCTGTATATTCTGTGGAGAGGAGGGGGGTTCCTTTGAGAACCTCTCTAACACTATTCCTGTAAGGGAACAAGTATTAAGGAATATGGAATATATTAGTAAAAGGTATAAAGCAAAAAAATTCATCCCCTATTTCCAAAACTTTAGTAACACCTATATGCCCCTAGACTACTTTAAAAGATATATAGAAGAAGCCATTGTAGATAATGTAGTAGGTATATCCATTTCCACAAGGCCTGATTGTATAAGTGATGAATATCTAGAATTCCTTTCATACATTAAAGAAAAGCACCAGCTAGAGATAACTATTGAATTAGGCTTACAGACAGTAAACTATCACACATTAAAAATAATAAATAGAGGCCATACCCTAGCAGAATTTATTGATGCAGTTTTAAGAAACAAAAAATACGGCATGAGAACTTGTGCCCATTTAATATTAAATTTGCCTTGGGATAATATGGAAGACGTTATAGAAAATGCAAAGGTACTATCTGCCCTAGGGGTAGAAGAGGTAAAGCTACATGCCTTATATATTGTAGAAGGAACCCAGCTAGGAAAGCTGTATAAGGAAGGGAAAGTCACTCTTGTTTCAAAGGAGGAATATGAAGAAAGGGTAATTACCTTCTTGGAATACTTACATGAAGACATAGTAATCCAAAGGCTTATTGGAAGAGCACCAGAAGAAAACACCTTATTTGTCAACTGGAATGAAAGCTGGTGGAAAATAAGGGATGAGATAGTAAAAAAGATGATAGATAGGGATACAAGGCAGGGAATTAAGTGTGATTATCTAAATGGAAAAGCTATTAAAAAATTTAAATAATTTTATCGATTTATAGAGGAAAAATGTAATCTATGTAGAATTATAAATTTAATGAAAAGCCTGTAAATTAATAATGAAAGGAATGATTCTAATGGTGCATTTTGTGCTAGGGGCAAAAGGAAGTGGCAAAACCAAATGGCTTGTGGATAAGGCTAATGAGGAAGTTAAAAGGGGAAATGGAAACATCATATTTATTGATGTAGATGACAAACACATATTTAATTTGGATTATTCTGTTAGACTTGTCAATGCCATAGAGTTCAATATTAAAAATATTGAATCCTTCTATGGCTTTTTGTGTGGAATAATAGCTAGAGACTATGATGTGGAAAAGGTATATATAGATGGAATCTACAAAGTCCTTTCATTAACAGCAGAAAGCATATCCGCTCTTACTGAGCGTTTAAACCATATTGGAGAAAAATTTGATACTAAATTTTATATAGGTTTAGATATGAATGTAGAGGATATTCCTGAAAAGTATAGGGGTAATTGTGTAGAGTTAAAATTAGCTTAAGGCAGGAATTTTCCTGCCTTAATTTTTATCCTGTAAACCTAGTATTGTTTGGCCTAAATGTAGCACAGTCTGTATCCTGAGTATTAGTTGCATTCCTTGGTTGGATTTCTATTTTAGCAGCACTACACCTATCTCCAGGAAGATGATAATAACAAGTATTAACAACACATTTTACTCCTTCTAAGTGGCCATCAGTTTTCTCTATACGCATGTATATTACTCCTTTCTATTTGATAAAATGTTAGCATATAATTATTTTGTATTTTATTTAGTCTTTTATACCAGGTAAAAATTTTGCAATTGAGAAGCAAAGTAACAAATATTTGTTTTTTGTGATATAATCTATTTAAACTATTATACGTTTAGATAGGGTGTTATCTTTGGAACAGGTAAAGAGGAAAAGTAAATTTGATTTTTTCTTTGAAAACAGATCCTCATTAATAATCCAGTATACCAATGGTGATATTTCAAAAAAGGAATTTTTAGAATACAATTTTGACTTTGTACAATCTATGAATATGAAGCCCTTTAGCAAAATTGACAGCTATGAGAAGGGAATGTACAATTATCAATATTACAATGTATTAGCCAAGTATTATACCATGTTAGCCAGAGATATTAGAAGGTCTGGCAAACATATGAAGCATTATAAGTACTATAAACAGTTGGGAAATGAATACTACCACAAAAAGGATCAAGCTACATTCCAGCTTTTAAAGTATTTAGAATTTAAAAATGTGGAAGCTTACTTTATTAAGGTTAATTCTAAATATCTAAGGGATAAGCTTTATGAAATAGTATTATTAGATTATGATGAAGCTATATTCCATTCAAAGAGTTTATGGCTTTTGGATATATTAAGGAAAGAGGGGGTATTTATAGAAGGCAAGAAGAAATCCCTTATAGATGGATACATTAATGAAAGATACTAACCAGGTTATCCTAAAAGGAAACTTGGTTTTATTTTTTTAAACTTTAAGAAAAAGGGTGGTAATATGGGAAACTTCATATTTAGCGGTTGTGATACGGTATATCTTGCTAAGAAATACAAAACTCCCCTATATGTAATATCTGAAGATTATATTGTAGATAGGTGTAATGAGATAAAAAGAGATTTTCTCAACAAATATGAAAATACTTTTTGTGCCTATGCTAGTAAGGCTTTTTTGACAAAAGAAATGGCCAGGCTAATCAAAAGGGAAGGCCTAGGCATGGATGTAGTATCAGGAGGGGAATTGTATACTGCCATTAAAGTGGACTTTCCAATGGAAAATATCATATTCCACGGCAACAATAAAACTATAGATGAAATAGAGCTGGCAGTAAAATATAATGTGGGCAGAATAGTGGTAGACAATCTGCAGGAATTAGAAGTTATTAATCATATGGGAAAGAAGTTTAAAAGGAAGGTAAATATTCTATTTAGAATAACTCCAGGAGTAGATGTACACACCCATAAATATATACAAACAGGCCAAGTAGATTCTAAATTTGGAATCCCACTAAAAGAGGATATAATAAAAGAAGCAGTGTTGAAGGCTATGAATTTAGAATATATAGAGCCATTAGGTTTCCACTTCCATATAGGCTCCCAAATCCATGACAATACTGGCTATATTCTAGCTGTTAAAAAGGTTGTAAATTTGATGAAAAAGCTAAGGGATGAAATAGGTTTTGTTGCCCAGGAGTTAAATACTGGTGGAGGCTTTGGTATCCAATATGGGGAAGGGAAGGAGAGAAAGCCTATTAGCTATTTTACCGATGTCATTATGGAGACTTTGATTAAGGAATGTAAAAAATACCAGTTAGAAAGACCGAAAGTTATAATAGAGCCGGGGCGGTGGATTGTAGGAGAAGCTGGTATTACCCTATATACTATAGGTTTTATAAAAGAAATACCAGGCATTAGAACTTATGTGGCAATAGATGGAGGCATGAGTGACAACCCTAGAACTAGCCTTTATAATTCAAAATATGAAGCAGTAGTAGCCAATAAATACAAGGAAAAACTAATAAAAAAGGTTACTATTGCAGGTAAATGCTGTGAATCGGGAGATATACTCATATGGGATTTAAAGGTTCCAGAAATTGAAACAGGAGATATACTAGCCGTGTTATCTACTGGAGCTTATAACTATTCTATGGCTAGTAATTACAATCGCCAACCAAAACCAGCAGTAGTCATGGTATCAAAGGGTAAGGATAGATTGATTGTAAAAAGGGAGACCTATGAGGACTTAATTAAGAATGAACTATAGAAGTAAAAATAACAAATTTTTAAGTTAATAGCAATAATGTTTGCTTTATAGAATATAATTGTAAAAAGCATTAAGTATAATAGTGTATTACTAGAAGGTAAAAACTCCCATAGCATAAAAGGAGGCAACTATGGATATTAAAAAGAGGGTAACAGAAATATTTGATGAACTGGTAGAAATAAGAAGGGATTTCCATAGGTATCCTGAGCTTAGCCAGCAGGAGTATAGAACCTGTGAAAAGATATGTGAATACTTAACAAGCTGGGGAATAGAACATGTAAAAGGAATAGCAGATACAGGAGTTATGGCCATAATAAGGGGAAAAAAGGAGGGCATAACTGTTGGGGCCAGAGCAGATATAGATGCCCTTCCTATTCAAGAAAAAACTAATCTGCCTTTTAAATCTAGACATGAAGGAATAATGCATGCCTGTGGCCATGATATCCACACAGCCATACATTTAGGAGTGGCTAAGATATTCAAGGAAATGGAGGATGAGCTGGAAGGGAATGTGAAGATATTTTTCCAGCCAGCAGAGGAAACAGTTGGTGGTGCCAAAAGGATGATAGATGAAGGCTGTTTAAAGGAGCCTACTGTAGACTATGTGTTGGCACTACATGTGGATTCCTCTTTAGAGGTAGGACATGTCCGCTTAAAGTATGGAAAACTTAATGCAGCCAGCTGTGAAGTCTATATAAATATTAAAGGAAAGTCTGGCCATGCAGCTTATCCAGAAACTTCTGTAGACTCTATTCTAGTAGCAGCCCATGTAATAACTGCCCTCCAGTCCTTAATAAGCAGAAATATTTCCCCTGTTAATCCAGCTGTACTCTCCCTAGGGATGATTAATGGGGGAAGTAAGAACAATGTTATAGCAGGAGAGGTTAATATATCTGGCACTTTAAGGACCTTAGATACAGCTACTCAAAATTTTGCTAAAAAGAGAATCAAAGAAATAGTAGAAAATACAGCTAAAGCCTTTGGAGCCGAAGCTAGTGTTAAATTTGAAAATGGCTATCCCGAATTAATAAATAATGAGCAGGTAGTAAATGTATTAAAGAATACGGCAGAAAGGCTTTTAGGCAAGGATAAGGTAAGTTTTAAAGAACATCCCAGCATGGGTGCCGATGATTTTGCTTTCTTCTGTCAGGAAACTAAGGCAGCCTACTATAGTCTAGGCTGTGCAAACAAGGCTAAAGGCTGGGGTGGACCTCTCCACAGTGAATACTTTATAGCTGATGAAGAATGTATGAAGGTAGGAGTCCTTCTACAAGTGGAAACTCTACTGGAACTACTAAAGAAAAAAGGATAGGCTATTAAGCTTATCCTTTTTCTTATTATAAATATTTAAAGGGGGTATTGGGATGATTAATTACATTTGGGCAGCCCTTATTGTCATAGGTTTTGTAGTAGGGGCAATCAATGGCAATATTCAAGAAGTTACCGATGCAGCCATTGAAAATGCAGAAACAGCCGTCAATATTGCTCTAGGCCTTATTGGTGTAATGACTCTTTGGCTAGGAATAATGAAGGTTGCAGAGGATGCTGGTTTAGTTCAAAAGCTTGCTAACCTTATTAAGCCTATTACAACTAGACTCTTTCCAGATGTGCCAGCTGACCATCCAGCCATGGGAGCTATAATAATGAACTTTGCAGCCAATATACTGGGTTTAGGTAATGCAGCCACACCCTTAGGCTTGAAGGCAATGCAGGAGCTTCAAAAGTTAAATGATAAAAAAGATACAGCCACAGATGCAATGGTCATGTTTTTGGCAATCAACACCTCTTCCTTAACGGTAATTCCAGCCACTACTATCGGTATTTTATCGGCAGCTGGAGGTACTAATCCAACTAACATAATTGGCCCTACATTGATTGCTACTACCACTTCAACAGTAGTAGCCATAATAGCAGCTAAGATGCTGGAAAAGATGCCCAGATATAGGATTGAATATGAAAATATGAAGAATAAATAAGGGGAGGGGGATATATGTTTATTGAAATTTTAGATGCCATATCCAGATATTCAATACCAGTAGTGTTTGTAGGGATTGTAGCCTATGGACTTATAAAGAAGGTTAAGGTATATGAAGCCTTCACAGAAGGGGCAAAGGAAGGCTTTAATACAGCCGTAAGGATTATTCCATTTTTAGTAGCCATGTTGGTGGCCATAGGAGTATTTAGAGCATCAGGAGCTATGGATTTACTTACCAAAGCCTTAAGCCCTATTACAAGTGTATTGGGAATACCATCAGAAACTTTACCCATGGCCTTTATGCGCCCTCTATCTGGCGGTGGAGCTCAAGGGGTTATGACTGAGATAATAAATACCCACGGGCCAGATTCACTAATAGGTAGGACTGTAGCTGTAATGATGGGTTCCACAGAAACCACCTTTTATGTATTAGCAGTATATTATGGTTCAGTAGCCATAAAGAAAACACGGCATGCACTACCAGCTGGCTTGTTGGCTGATTTAGCTGGCCTATTAACTGCCATATATATCTCTAAAATATTCTTTGGATAATGGAGTGGTAATATGATAAAACCTAAAAGGTTGAAGTTGGGGGATACTATTGGAGTAGTTGCACCAGCTAGCCCTACAACAGAAGATAAGGTGGATAAGGTACAAAAGAAACTTAAGGAAATGGGCTTTAATGTGGTAATGGGAAAAAGCTGTTATTTAAAATATGGATATTTGGCAGGGAAAGATGAACTTAGAGCAGAAGATTTAAATTACATGTTTAGCAATGAGAAAATAGATGGAATAATCTGTTTACGGGGTGGCTATGGAACTATAAGAATATTAGATTTATTAGATTATAATTTAATAAAAGCCAATCCTAAAGTATTTATAGGCTATAGTGACATAACAGCCCTCCATATTGCCATAAACCAAAGAGCAAGCTTGGTGACTTTTCATGGGCCTATGGCAGCCTCAGACTTAGTTGAGAATGTTAGTAGTTTTACATTAAACAGTTTATACAACTCCATACTTCAGGAAGAATTTAATGGCCATATAGAAAATTCAACAGAAGAACTAATAACCATAAATGGGGGAGTTGCAGAAGGCCAGCTAATAGGAGGAAACTTATCCTTAATAGTTAGTACAATAGGCACCCCTTATGAAATAGACACTAAGGGTAAGCTACTTTTCATTGAAGAAATAGGAGAAGAGCCTTACAGGATAGATAGGATGCTTAACCAGCTTATATTATCTAATAAGCTTCAACAAGCAGAAGGAATTATACTAGGCAATTTCAACAACTGTGTAGCAGAAGAGCCAGATATATCCCTTACATTAGAAGAAGTAATAGATAATTTAATAAGACCTCTTAATAAGCCTACCATATTCAATTTACAAGCAGGCCATTGTGAGCCAAATATAACAATCCCCTTTGGGGTCAAGGCTAAATTAGATGCCCATAGGAAGGAGCTTGTTATACTTGAAAGGCCTACCAGTTAAGTTTACTAAAATGGAAGCAGCGGGAAATGATTTTATCATTTTCAATGGCTTTGAATATAATATAAAAGACTGCAAAAATTTAGCAATAAAAGTTTGCCATAGACACTTTGGAATTGGAGCCGATGGAATACTTATCTGTAAAGAAAGCCAAAAGGCAGATATTAAGATGCTCTATTTTAACTCTGATGGCTCTCAGGGAGAAATGTGTGGCAATGGCATAAGATGTTTTTCTAAATATGCTTATGAGGAAGGGCTAGTTGATAAGGCTACCTTTACAGTAGAAACCCTAGACGGAATAAAAACTGTCTTTTTAGAAACGGATAGCTACAATAAGGTAAAAGCTGTAAGAGTAAACATGGGCAAACCTGTTTTCCATACCAAATATATACCTGTAAGCTTAAACAAGGAAAAAGCCATAGAAGAAAGACTGGAAATAGATGGTCGGGAAATAGTATTTTCAGCAGTCCTTATGGGAGTACCTCATACAGTCATATTTGTAGAGGATATAGGGAATGTGGATGTAAATAGACTAGGGGCTAAAATAGAAAAGCACCGTTTATTTCCTAAAAAGACTAATGTGAACTTTGTAAAGATAAACAATAGAAGAGAAATAAACATATACACTTGGGAAAGAGGAGCGGGAAGAACTCTAGGCTGTGGAACTGGTTCCTGTGCCAGTGTGGTAATAGGTAATCTACTAGATAGGTTAGATAGAAAAGTCCATGTAAGAACAGAAGGAGGAGAATTAGAAGTAATAATTGGAGAAGAATATGAAGTATTCATGGAAGGAGGCGCAAATAGAATCTGTGATGGAGTTTTCTACAAGGTAGGTAAGCAGATAGTAGATTAATAATAGTCTGGGGGAGAGAATTGTGACTAATATAAATAGAAAAAGCCTTTGGGAGTATTATAGATTCCCGATTATCCTCTTATCCTCAATCATATTAGGAAGTATTATTGGACTAATCATTGGAGAAAGGGCAGCAGTATTAAAGCCCTTGGGAGATATATTTTTAAACATAATGTTTACCATAGTAGTCCCTCTAGTATTTATAACCATTTCTAGTGCCGTATCCAATATAGTAGACATGAAAAGATTGGGGAAAATAATCGGCTACATGCTACTCATATTCATAATTACAGGTATAATAGCTTCCATTATAATGATAGTTACAGTAAACCTAGTGCCACCAGCTGAAGGAGTAAATATCCAGGTGGAAAACTATGAAGAAATCAATGAAATAAGTACAGCAGAACAATTAGTAAAAGCCATAACTGTAACTGACTTTCCAGAGCTTATTTCAAGAAGGAATATGCTGCCCCTTATAATATTCTCCATATTCTTTGGAGCCTGTGTAAGCTTGTTAGGAGAAAGGGTCAAGCCCATATCCAATATACTCAACATACTATCCGATGTATTCCTTAAGATGATATCTTTGATAATGTATTATGCTCCAATTGGTCTAGGTGCTTATTTTGCAGCCTTAGTGGGAGAATTTGGGCCAGAATTACTAGGCTCTTATGCAAGGGCCATGGTAGTTTACTATCCTATAACTATTGCCTATTTCTTCATAGCCTTCTTCTTCTATGCCTACTTTGCCAGCGGCATGGAAGGGGTTAGGATATACTTTAAAAATATATTCCCTGTTGCAGTAACCTCCTTAGCAACCCAATCTAGTATTGCAACTATGCCTGTAAACTTAACAGTAGCTAAAAGAATAGGAGTGCCTAAGGATATTAGGGATATTGTAATACCTATTGGAGCTACAGCCCATATGGATGGTTCCTGCTTAAGTGCCATACTCAAGATAGCCTTCCTATTTGGAATATACAATTTACCCTTTGAAGGAATAAGTACTTACGTAACAGCCACTATAATAGCTGTATTAAGTGGAGTAGTAATGTCTGGTGTTCCTGGTGGGGGCTTAATAGGGGAGATGCTAATAGTCAATCTATATGGTTTTCCACCAGAAGCCTTCCCAATAATAGCTACCATTGGATATTTAGTTGACCCTCCTGCAACTATGCTTAATGTAACAGGGGATACAGTAGCTTCAATGATGGTAACAAGAATATTGGAAGGCAAGGATTGGATAGCTAAGAAGCTTACAGCCAATGAAGCTGAATAAATGTAGTTTATTTGCCGTCAGCCTTTAGTTTGAATGTACTAGGCTGGCGGCAATTTTTGTATATAATAACAGAATATTTAAAATTAGTGGACAGTAAATATACAACCATATTAAATCTAAACAAAATGGGTATACATTATAATATAAAAGGGATAGGAATTTATGAGAAGGCT
>CALBUB010000050.1 GCA_937967955.1 uncultured Bacillota bacterium
AAAAGAGGATGTGCTTATGAAAAAGAGAGTAATACTAGGTATGAGCGGTGGTGTTGATTCCTCTGTTGCTGCCCTATTGCTTAAAAAAGCAGGCTATGAAGTTATTGGCCTCTTTATGAAAAACTGGAGCGAGGAAAACGAAGAAGGAGAATGCATGGCTACAGCAGATGCTGAAGATGCTAGAAGAGTGGCAGATCAATTAAATATTCCATTCTATACTGTTAATTTTGAAAAAGAATACTGGGATAAGGTGTTTACCTATTTCCTTGATGAATATAGAAAGGGAAGGACTCCTAATCCAGATGTAATGTGTAATCAGGAAATAAAGTTTAATGCCTTTTTAAACTACGCATTAAAATTAGATGCCGATTATATAGCCATGGGCCATTATGCCCAAGTAGAAAAGCGGGAAGATGGTTACTACCTACTAAGGGGTAAAGATAAAAATAAGGATCAAAGCTATTTTTTATCAAGAATAGGTCAAGAGGCCCTGTCAAAAGTTCTATTTCCTATAGGACATTTGGAGAAAAAAGAGGTAAGAAAAATAGCTGAGGAACATAATCTCTACACAGCCAATAAAAAGGATTCAACAGGGATATGCTTTATAGGTGAAAGGAATAACTTCAACGAGTTTCTTGATAAGTTTCTTCTGGCAGAAGAGGGAGATATAGTGGATACAGAAGGGAATGTCATTGGAAAACATAGTGGACTTATTCATTATACCTTGGGACAAAGAAAGGGATTGGGTATAGGTGGCGGACTTGGGACAGGGGAGCCTTGGTATGTAGCAGGCAAAGACTTGAAAAACAATATACTCTATGTTGCCCAGGGTGAAAATCATCCTGCTCTTTATTCCGTATCCCTAATTGGGGAATCCCCTGTTTGGATCTTAGGCCATCCCCCAAAAATGCCTTTAAAATGTACCGCTAAATTTAGATATAGGCAAAAGGATATTCCTGTAACAGTAGAAAGCTTAGAAGATGGAAATCTATATATAAAGTACGACAAGCCAGTAAAGGCCGTTACCCCAGGTCAAGTAGCAGTACTGTATCAAGATGAAGTATGTCTCGGGGGCTCTATAATTCAATCTACAGAACCCCTGGACAAAAGGTATTCATATTCATAAAAATGCTAGATTATTTAGATACCAATACTTTACATGCAATTTCAACTGCCTTAACAATATTCTCAAGGGACATGCTAGGCTTTTCAGGCTTATTAACTACTTGCTCAGGTATGAAAGGTACATGAATAAAGCCAGCTTTTATATTTAGCCTCTCCTTATGGATCTTATAAAGAATTCCATACATGACATGATTGCACACATAGGTTCCTGCCGTATTTGATATATTGGCAGGAATCCCTGCTTTTTTTATATCCTCTACCATGTTTTTTATGGGAAGTAGATATACAAGCCCGTCCACCTGCCTGCCCTAAAGAAATAACTATATCAGGCTC
>CALBUB010000051.1 GCA_937967955.1 uncultured Bacillota bacterium
TATATCTTCACCTCATATTTTTCCTTTAACTCATGGGTTGCCTCATCAAATTTTTCCCTTTGTTTTAAGTCAATTAAATGGTTTTGTATCTGCTCTTTTACTTCCTCTAATGGACTTATTGCAGCTTCTTTTCTACTTACTAACTTTATTATATGATAGCCAAATTGGGTTTTTATTGGTTCACTTATTTGACCTTCTTCCATAGAAAAAGCTGCCTCTTCAAATTCCTGTACCATCTGGCCTCTTGGAAATTCTCCTAAATCTCCTCCCCTTTCTTTTGAAGGACAGTTGGAATATTTTTTAGCTGCTTCTTCAAAGGCCATTCCATTATTTATTTCTTCAAGTATACTATTTGCATCTTCTTCGCTATCTACAAGTATATGGCTTGCTCTAACCATCTCAGGGGTTTTAAAGTTTTCTTGCTTGCTCATGTAGAAAGCTTTTATTTCTTCTTCTTTCACCTCTACAGCTGACAATAGCTTGTTAACTGTATACTGGATTAGTACTTGCTTCTTTATTTTTTCTAATTGTTCAATAAATTCCTCTTCCTTATCTAAACCTTCAGCAATTGCTTGTGAATAGAAAAGCTCCTGGTTAACAAGTTCTTTTACTAAATTTTTTATCCCCTCTGGTGTTCTAAACTGCATAGCTACCTGTGGAGATAGTTGATTAAGAAAATTGTATGCATCTTGTTCAGTGATATTTCTGCCATCTACTGTGGCCAATACTTTGTTATCATTCATAGTCCTATTCTCCTTTATTTTTTAGTCTATTAGAAGTTATCATATTGTTCTTTAGTTGTCAAACCATAAATTTGTCTATTAATAATCTATTACCTTTCTATAATATTCACTTTCCATTAAGGGAGAGGCTAAAAGAAAATCTGCTGTAGAATAGTTGGTGGCCACAGGTATATCATATAAGGAACCTATGCGTAAAAGAGCCTTCACATCTGGATCATGGGGTTGAGCCTCTAAGGGATCCCAAAAAAATATCATAAAGTCGATTTTTCCTTCAGCTATACGTGCACCAATTTGCTGGTCTCCTCCCAAAGGCCCTGATTTAAAAGCCCTTACTGGCAAACCAACTTTTTCACTTATTAAAGAAGCAGTTGTTCCTGTACCATATAAGAAGTGTCTACTAAGTCTATCTTTGTTATTCTTTACCCATTCAAGTAGTTCATCCTTTTTATTATCATGGGCAATTAGAGCAATATGCTTTTTCTTTCCCATTTTTACCTTTACAAACTTATTATATTTCTTATTCATAATAACAACTCCTTAAGTATTATATATTATTAAATTAACACAAAATGTTAGAAAAATACAAGTAGTACACAATTATAGCTTTTAAATATGTGAAATTTTAAAAATACACCAAATCTACTTAATAAAACTTAAGCAATGTGGTATAATCTTATGGAATAACTATTAGGAAGGTGGTTAAATAGTGACACTAAAAGCAAACAAAAGAATTATTGCAATAATTATTGTGCTTGTAGTTATTGCTACAACTTTAATTTCTATTTTTCTCAATACCAATTCAGGAGGAAATACAGTTGCACTTGTAGGAAATGAAAAAATAACAAAGGAGCAACTGTATGAAGCTTTAGTTGAAGCTAATGGTCAACAAATGTTGGATATGCTTATAATCAAAAAGATAATCCAATTAGAGGCAAAGAAGCATAATGTTAAAGTAACAAAGGATGAAATACAAGCAGAACTAGATAAGACCATTGAAAACTTTGGTGGTAAGGAAACCTTTGAAAGTGCTTTACAATATTATGGTCTAACTGAAAAAAACATTAGAGAAGATATAGAAATAAATTTATATGTAAACAAACTATTAAGGCCCGAAATAGAAATAACAGAAGAGGATATGAAAAACTACTTTGAAGAAAACAAGGATTCCTTTAAGCAAGAAGAACAAGTAAAAGCTCGTCACATATTAGTAGAAGATGAAGAAACTGCCAATGAAATCAAAGAAAAATTGGATAAGGGAGAAGACTTTGAAAAATTAGCAAAGGAATATTCTACTGATACTGATACCAAGGAAAAAGGCGGAGATTTAGGTTTCTTCTCTAAAGGGGAAATGGTGAAAGAATTCGAAGAAATCGCTTTTTCCTTAAAGGTTGGAGAAATAAGCGAGCCTGTAAAAACCCAATATGGCTATCATATAATTAAAGTGGAAGATAGGAAGGAAGAAAAAGAAGCAAATTATGAAGAAAGCAAGGAAGAAATAAAAGAAATACTATTTGAAGAAAGATTGCCAGAAGCATACCAAAATTGGATACAAGAAAAAATGGAAGAGTACAAAGTACAAACCTTCCTATAAAAGTGCTAAAATAGATAAAAGTGGCAATGCCACTTTTATCTATAAATAAGCCTTTCGTCTTCTTTTAACATTACGCTGTTATTAGCTACATTAAGTATTTGTTTAGTCCTATCTCCATCTCCTAATGAATCTAGATAGACTATCTCTTCTGGTTCTATCTTTACAATCTTGATTTCCCTTCTTTCATGTTCAAGCTGATATGGTTCAGGATGGTATTTTTTAGCCTCATCGAATAGTTGAGGATTATCAATGCTTGTAGTTGCCTTTCCGAATATTTGTACCCCTTTAATTCGCCTGTAGTCTATATAATTTGTATTTACAAGAAGGCATACATTTGGATTTTGCTCTATAGCTTTAAACTTATCCCCACCTGCTGAAAATACATAGGTTGTTAAATCATCTCCTACCACATATTGGACAGGACTGCTCCTAGGAACATCATTTAAACAGGTTCCTAAGGAACCTTCCTTATGTTCTTTTAAAAACTTCCATATTTCTTGTTTTAACTCTTCAGCTGTCATCCTATCCTTCATATATTCACCACCTATGTTGATTATATTTTATTACTATTATTTTACATTTTAGAATAAACTATACAGCTAAAATTAAATGAAAGTCAACTGTTATAATAAATTAGGTAACAAGGATAGTCCTTATAAAATCTTATAAATGTTTGTTATATTAGCAAAGAGAAAACTATGCCAAAATATAAAAAGCCTCTCCAATAAAGATTGGAAAGGCCTTTTATTAATTCCTATATAGTTTTGCCAATTCTACGGCTAATTGGCTTGCAACTTTTGCATTATTGTAGACTAGCTGAATATTTGCTTTTAAACTATCTCCTTTAGTAAGGTCTTTTACTTTAGATAATAAGAAGGGTGTAATTTCTTTTCCTTTTACTCCCTTTTGTTCTGCTTCTTCTACAGCTTCTTCTATGGCTTTACTAATTACATTATGAGGAATTTCATATTCTTCTGGTATTGGATTTCCAACTACCAAGCCTCCATTTAAGCCCAAATCCCATTTAGTTTTTATAGCTTTAGCCAACTCTTCAGCTGTATCCACCCTGTAGTCAACTTTAAAGCCAGAGCCTCTACTATAAAAGGCTGGCAACTCATCAGTTTTAAAACCTACTACAGGGACTCCATTGGTCTCTAAATATTCTAATGTTAAGCCAATATCCAATATGGCTTTAGGTCCAGCACATACAACAGCTACATTAGTTGAAGCCAATTCCCGTAAGTCAGCAGAAATATCAAAAGTTTTTTCAGCTCCCCTATGGACTCCCCCAATGCCTCCTGTGGCAAATACCTTAATACCAGCTAGAGCTGCTATAATCATAGTAGCAGCCACAGTAGTACCTCCATCTAAGCCTTTAGATACAACAAAGGGTATATCTCTTCTAGATGTTTTAACTACACCTTTAGATTTTGCCAGATATTCTAGTTCTTCCTTAGTCAATCCAACTTTTATTCTTCCATCTAGAATTGCAATAGTAGCTGGAATAGCTCCTTCCTTTCTGATAATCTCCTCTACCTTTAAAGCTGTTTCAACATTTTCAGGATAAGGCATACCATGGGTTATTATGGTTGATTCTAGGGCTACTACAGCTTCACCCTTATTTAAAGCTTCTAATACCTCTTGTTTAATATCAAGATATTCCTTTATCATACGTTTTTCACTTCCTTCATAAGTAATTCAATATTTTTAATAGACATATTTGGACTTATAGTTTTTTCATGAGAAAGGGCAATTATTGATGCAGCTATGCCCATCCTTGCACCTTCTTCTATACTTTTATTGTTTACATGAGCATACACTAAAGCTGCCATAAAGGCATCTCCAGCTCCTGTAGCATTGACAACTTTAATAGTTGGTCCTTTTATTCTTCCACTAATATTCCCATCGTCATAATAAACTCCTTCACTTCCTAAGCTTATAAAAACTCTTCTTACTCCCTTTTTTAAGAAATATTCACTGGCTTTCTTTAAATCAGCTTCTTTTTCAATTTTTATGCCAGAAAGGATTTCTGCCTCTATCCTATTTGGTTTTATTGTGTGGAAATATCCTATTAAATCTTTTATCTTTTTTGCCTTAGTAGAAGAAACTGTATCAAGAAAAAATTCTTTATTTTTATAGGTAGTAACCAAGTATTCAATTACATCCCTTGGTATATTAGTATCAACTACTAAAGCCAAAGCATTTTCAATGATATGACTCTTATCCTTTATAAAATCTACTGTCATCCTATCAAATAAATCCATATGGGAAATGGCTAGAAGCATATCCCCATCTTCATCTAAAATGGATAAATAAGTAGATGTTGCTTCCCCTTCAAGTATAAGGCAGTCCTTCATGTCTATACCAGCAGCTTGGGATTCATCAATAATTTTTTTGCCTAATACATCATTACCTAATACAGATATTAACTTTACAGGTATTCCTAACCTGGTCAAGTTTTCTCCAATATTCCGTCCTACTCCTCCTAGGGAAAACTCAACCTTTCCTGGATTTGAGTCTCTGTATATTAGGCTATTGTAGGGAAAACCTTGAATATCTACATTAGCTCCCCCAACAATTGCTACATAGGAATTGTCTTGAACTATATAACCCCTTCCCAGTATATAACCTTTTTTTATCAAATTGCTAATATGGACTGCCACAGAAGATCTAGCTATTCCTAATATTTCCGCTATTTCATTTTGGCTAATCATAGGGTTTTTCTTTATAAGCTCTAGTATTTCTTGTTCTCTATTAGTCATCCTATCCCAACTTTTGCTTATATTTTTAATATTTGTTTATATTTTATAATACATGAAGAATATTGTCAATAATTATAAATAAAACTATCGTAAATAATATAGCCCTAAAAGACATGTTTTTATTCCCTAGTATGGGCAATCCTACTGGCTGCAGCTGCTGCAAGAGCTGCAACTAGATCATCTAAAAAAGTATTCACCACTTTACCTTTTTGCGTATCCAATTTCTTTATTATTCCCTTTTTCTCCTTATCTAAATAACCATAATTGGTAAGCCCAATAGTCCCATATACATTCACTATAGATAAGGGGATTATTTCATCTATTCCATATAAGCCTTCATCCGATTCTACAATACTTTGTAAGGGCTCGGGTAATAGTTTCTTTTCTGCCAATTCATCTAATGCTATTCCTGTTAAAATTGCATGGATAATTTCTCTCTTACTAAGTACTGCCTCTACATTTTCAATACAAATTTCTAAAGTTAAATCTTCATAGTAATTTTTTTGCAACCTATATACTAATTCTCCAATATCCTTAACAGTTACCCCTCTTCTTTCTAACATTTCAACAGCTACATTTTTCAAATCCTTTTTATCGTATTCTTTCATAAAATTCCCCTTTCTAAATACAAAATATACTTAATAATAATATTTATTTATATGTACCCGGAAGAGTTTTTTCAATTCATTTTTAATATAAAGTAAATTATTTTCTAATTGAAAATTTATTAAAGCTATGATATAATTATATAGCACAAGGGCGATTAGCTCAGCTGGTTAGAGTGCCACGTTGACATCGTGGAGGTCATTGGTTCGAGTCCAATATCGCCCACCATAATAAAGCATCTACTTTAAGTAGATGCTTTTCTTTTTTAGAAAATATGCCTGGTATGCTCATTATCTAAGTAGTTTACCTTAGCTGTAATCCTAACAATATCAGTATTTGGATCGTATTCAATCTTAGCATCTTCAACTCTTCCATCATCTCCTCTAAATTGGAGATAACTTTCTAATATATTCATGGCATAATCATCAATAAACTCATCATAGTCTTCTTTATACTCATTGGCTGACATTTCCAATACAAGCTTATGTTTTTCTCCATCAACAATCCTTCTTTCTATAACATTGTTAAAATCCATTATAAGCCTCCTTTTCATTTTGATTATCTTATATATAGCTTCCCTTCTAAAAATATTTTTATGTTATTTAAAAAGTATATTAGAAGTATTTAGAGTTAAAATAACTTAGAAATATCTAATTGAAAGGAGGAAATAAATGGCAGACCCTAATTTAGAAGATATGGCCTTATCCTACTGGTTAGCATCTACTCCTACTACCAACTATCCAACATTAGAAGAGGATATAGATGTAGATATAGTCATCATCGGAGGAGGGCTGGCTGGCATATCCTGTGCTTACCTTCTTCAAAAGGAAGGCTTTAATATTGCCCTTATTGAAGCTGATAAAATTTGTCAAGGAGCCACAGCCCATACAACAGCAAAGATTACTTCACAGCACCGCCTCATATATAATAAAATAAAAACCCAATTGGGGATAGAATTAGCAAAACAATATGCCCAAGCCAACGAAACAGCCATAAGAGAAATAGAAAAGCTTATAAATGAGCATAAAATAAATTGTGATTATACACTACAACCAGCCTTTGTATACACAAAAGAGGAAAAATATATAAAACAAATTGAAGCTGAAGTAAAAACAGCATCAGAATTAGGAATAAAAGCCTCCTATGTGGAAGAGATCCCCTTTCCCATACCCATTTATGCAGCTGTAAGATTTGATAACCAAGCCCAGTTTCATCCAAGGAAATATGTACTAAGTTTAGCAAAAATTATCCATGATAACAATGTACTTATATATGAAAACACTAGAGCCGTAAATATTGAAAAGGATGGCAAATACATAATTATTACAGAAAGAGGACGGAAAATTAAGGCAGAAAGAGTAATAATTACAACCCAATATCCTTTTTATAATAAAAAAGGCATGTATTTTTCTAGACTTTACCCTAAAAGATCTTATATAATTGGAATCCGTGCAAAGGAAAAATTTCCTGGAGGCATGTATATAAATGCTGAAGAGCCGCCTAGATCTTTAAGAAGCCATAATACAGATGAGGGAGAACTCATATTGGTAGTAGGTTCTAACCATACTACAGGGCAAAAGGAAGATACGGAGAAAAACTATGAAGAACTTATAAATTTTGCTAAGGATATTTTTACTGTAGAAAGTATTCCCTATAGGTGGTCTACTCAAGATTATACTACCCCAGATGGCATTCCTTATATTGGTCAATTTGCTTCTGATACTCCAAATCTTTATGTGGCAACAGGCTTTCAAAAATGGGGAATGACAAATAGTATGGTAGCAGCCATGCTTATTAGGGATTTAATCCTTAAAGGAAAAAGCCAATGGCAAGATGTGTATAAGCCTTCAAGGAAAAATATTATTCCAGCTGCCAAAACCTTCCTTATAGAAAACTTGAAAGTAGCCCAAAATTTATTGGAAGGAAAAATATCTTCTTTGCCTGATAATTTAGAAGTAAAGCCTGGTGAGGCAAAAGTGGTTAAAATTAATGGCGAAAGGGTTGGTATATATAAAGACCAGGAAGGACAGTTGCACTTAGTAAATACAACTTGCCCTCATATGGGATGTGAACTAAATTGGAATAAGGCTGAAAAATCTTGGGACTGTCCCTGCCATGGTTCAAGATTTACTTACAAAGGAGAAATAATAGAAGGGCCAGCAGTTAAACCCTTAACATTTTCAAAGGATGTTAATACTATTGAAAAGTTAATAAAGGATAAATTTTAATTATTTAATAATAAGGCCAAACTATCCCTGGAATATTGTATAGTAGTTTAAGCAAAAATAAAATAGCACAACATTATAACAATTTGAAAGGGAGAAAACCATGAAAAACCACACTAAAAGGGATATGATATTTGTTAATAAAATCTCTGCTCCCAATAATGTTAGGCCTGTTAATAAAAAGCCTGTAGGGAAAGCTAGCCAAAACCCTTTCTGCGTATATGCAGGAAAAAGGCATGCCGTTGGCTCTATTATAACTAAAGAAGATGGTTCTAAGCTAATATGTACTGAAAACGGCTCTTGGCAAAATATTTAAAAGGCTCTATTAATAGAGCCTTTATCTTTTATATTTAACTATTGAGTTTACATAGTAATCCTTTAATTTTTCCCTTCCACCTAAATTCTCCAATTCAATTAAAAACTCCATAGCTACAACTTTTCCTCCAACGGCTTCAATCAGTTTGGCAGCTGACAACATAGTTCCTCCAGTAGCTAACAAATCATCTACAATAGCTACCCTTTTCCCCTTTTCAATAGAATCCCTATGTATTTCTAATGTATTTTTTCCATATTCTAGTTCATAATCATAGCTAACAGTATCTGCTGGCAATTTCCCTGGCTTTCTAACAGGTATAAAACCTACTCCTAAAGCATAGGCTACAGCTGAGCCAAACAAAAAGCCCCTTGCTTCTGGTCCAGCTATATAGTCTACTTGCTTATCTTTTAAATCTTCTACAATCATATTAACAGCCTTTGTAAAAGCCTCTCCATCTTTTATTAAAGTAGTTATATCCTTAAAACTTATTCCTTTCTCAGGGAAATCTTCTATTACTCTTATCTTTGACTTAAAATCCAAAATGGTCCCTCCTAAATCTAATAAAATATTACTATTTAAGTTTATCATATTTTTTTGTTTTTAATAGTCCTTAATTAAAAATTTTTCAATTACCACTTTAATCATAATATATAATATCTTTATAAAATAAAGACACCTCCAAGTAGATAAGCTAATTTAAATTAGCTTATCTACTTGGAGGTATTATATCAAATATTTTATCTAAACTGTAGATTTTTCTGCATTAATTTCATTCCACAGCTTTTCAGCCCTATCTCTCCATTGTTCTGCATAAGGTCTAGTTTTGGCAACTAAATCTTCTACTTTTTCTGGGGATTTTAAGTCTGTAGATTTGGCTTTGGTCTCCTTTACCATTTTCTCTATGAATTCTGGATTTTCTAACATAGGACAGGGTAATAAGTGATTGTCGTTGAAAGGTTGATTTTCTCTAAAGGCCATAAACAGTGGTTGTTTTAAAGCTTCCAGTAAACTCACTTCTTTTATATTGACGTTTGAGTAATGTATAAATACACAAGGTTCTACATCTCCATTTGCATTAATGTGGAGGTAGTTTTTTCCACCGGCAATGCAACCTTTAACAGCTGGCCCATCATTTTGGAAGTCTATTAGAAATATTGGCTTTCCTCCCTTTAATGCTCTTGTTTTTCTAATCCTCTTCATTACATACTCTCTTTGATCCTTATTTGGAAGTAGTTCTACAGATGCATCATTACCTATGGGCATGTAGTGGAAATACCAAGAAAATCTTACTCCTTTGTCTATCAACATATCATAGAACTCATCTGAAGTAACATCCTTATAGTTTTTACTAGTATAGCATATGGAAGTTCCATACAGAAGACCATGTTCTTTCATCAAATCCATAGCTTCCATTACTTTTTCAAAAGTTCCATCTCCTCTTCTACTGTCATTGGACTCTTTAAAACCTTCTATGCTTATTGCCAAAGAAAGGTTGCCAACTCTTTGCATATCTTCACATAGCTTTTTATCAATTAATGTACCATTTGTAAATGCATGGAAAGCACAATCATTGTGTTTTTCGCATAATTTTATTATGTCGTCTTTTCTAATTAGAGGTTCTCCTCCTGCAAATATGAAGAAATGGGTTCCCAACTCTTTCCCTTGTTGGATTATTCTATCCATTTCTTCAAAGGTTAAATTTAGCTTGTGACCATATTCTGCTGCCCAACAACCTGTACATTTTAAATTACAAGCAGAAGTAGGATCCATTAAAATGGCCCAGGGTACATTACAGTTATGGGTTTTTCTCATCTTGTGAATTTTTTTAAGACCATATAAGGATGCCTCATACCCTAGATTTAATACGTGGGTTTTCAATACATGAGGATGTATCTCCTGAAGCATCTTTTCTAAGTACTTCATCCATTTATTATCCTTATCCTTTATTAAAGCCCTAGTATCATCGTAGTATTTTTTGTTAAATATTTCACCCATAAAATTCTCTGCCCAATCTACCAGCTTCAGTAAATTTTCTTCTGTATCCTTGTTTAAATATTTCATTAGAATATCAATAGTTTTTTCGAAAAGCTTCCTGCCAGTCAAATAAGCAACACCCATAATATTCCCTCCTTAATTTCAGTATATATAAAGGCCCGTTAGTTTTACATATTCAATAAGAAGAATATGTAATAAAAGGCATACAGATTGTGAGTTTTGTAACAGCCTGCTAACTTTTTAATTTTATTGTCTAAATTTTAACGTTTCCTAACATACCTACTTCATATAAAACTACTCTTTTATAGCTATAATATGATATAATTTAACTATTATGAAAATATAAAGAGGGAGTTTAGACAAATGAATGGTATCAAAAAACTAGCAGGTAAAGTACTATACACTTTTGCAGAGGCTGTTTCTATTTTATTTGATCTAATTATAGCTCTTGTCTCCTTCTCTGTTAATTTAACTAGCGCTCTTGCTAGTGGCTTAGTTGCTCTCATTGGTTTGGGAGGCTGTTTACTATTTTTTCTATTTGCAGGCCCATTTGGAATATATTTGCTTCTAAATCCTATTACAGCTTTCCTCTTTCTTATTTTAGTTGTATTCCCAATTATGGGCAGGAAATTCGTATCCTTTTTGCAATACCTTCAGTACATGATAACAGAATACTTATTTGATAGGGCCAACTATTTGCTTTATGGGGATAAAAGCAAATACGCCTCCTTTTTTGAATACGGAAATAGATATAGGAAAGCTCAGGAAGCAAAGAAAAGAGAGGAGCAACAAAGAAGGCAAGAAGAGATTTGGAGGCAGTGGGAAGAACGCTTTAGAAAATGGCAAGAGTATCAAAACTCCCAAAGGTATTATGGAGGAGATAGTAGCTATCAAGGCTATGGAAATTATAATAACTACACCTATACTGACCCCACTTTAGAATTTAAAAGGAAATATGAAGAAAGTTGCGATATACTAGGAGTTCCTTATAATGCTGATAAATATCAGATAAAATTAGCTTATAGAAAAAAAGCAAAGGAATACCATCCAGATTTAAATAAGGCTCCTAATGCAACAGAAATGTTCCAAAAAATAAATAATGCTTATGAATTCTTAAACGATAAAAATATAGAAAGGTATAAGAAAATGGATTAAGCCCTTAATAAAAGGGCTTAATCTAGCCTATAATACCTAGGTGTTCTAGTAATATCTTAGTTCCCATGAATATTAGAATAAAACCACCTAAAACTTCAGCTTTTACTTTACATCTGCTTCCTAAACCATTTCCTAATCTTACTCCAATAAAAGAAGTAACAAAAGTTATAATTCCTATAATCACCATAGCAAAAAAAATATTGACCTTAAACAAGGCAAAAGTTATTCCTATTGCTAGTGCATCAATACTAGTTGCAATTGATAATACTATCAAATTTTTTAGGTTAAATGTTTCCTCATAAATTGGACAACAATTGTCTTTTGCTTCCTTTATCATATTCAAGCCAATTACAGAAAGCAAAATAAAAGCAAGCCAATGGTCAATTGCTACTATGTAATCACTAAATTGGCTGCCTAATATGTACCCTAAAAAAGGCATAAATGCTTGAAAACCTCCAAAAAAGCCACCTGTTATAAGAGCACTTTTATAACTCATTTCCTTCATGGATAAACCTCTACACACTGCAGCTGCAAAGGCATCCATAGCTACTCCAATAGCAACAATGATTAGTTCTAAAAGTTCCATTCTATGTTCTCCTTCTATATGTTAATATTTTCAATTAGATTTTAACATAAAGTTAGATATATATAAATCTATTTTAGAAAATGAATAAATTAAAAGCTCTTTTCTACTATATATAGTTAGAAAAGAGCTTTTTATGTTTCACCTACCCTTTCTATTTATATATATATTTAGCAATTCATCAAACAATTTTACTGAATATTCAACGGCTGTTCCTTTTTCCTCCTCTTTTATTTTCTTTTCTTCTACTTCTTCTATTTTCTCTTCAACCTTTTCTTCAATTTCTTCATCCAGCTTTTCTTCCTCTTGTTTGCTTTCTTCTTTTTGATCATTTTCAGCCTCCTCATTTTCTATTTTAGATTCTGCCTCTGTAATCTCTTCATTTTGGCTTTCTTCTATATAATCTTCCTTTATGGAATCAGCAAAATAACTGTCATCATCTATGTCTGGCATCCTATTGATAAAATCCACAGTATCACTCCCCGTGTATTTTAGTAATCTTCTTAAATAGTCTATATATAGCTTCTTTATCGAAACCACACTCATCAACAAGGTGGGCAGTAATTTCTTCTGCAGTACTAGTCATATAGAATTCTTCATTTTTAGTTATATCGTTTAATATTTTTTCATATAACACCTTTTCCTCTGGGGTAAGGACTTCATAGAGCATTCTTCTATTAAGCCTCTCATTACTTTTAGAACCCTTTTTCAATATTAACACTCCTTTAATTTAGATACTCCAAATATTTTAACTCCCGGCTCAATCTCTAACATTTCATAGTTTTTATCATTAATAGTTATAGTCCTTTCCTTATCTACTTTTAAATTTAAATCCAAATCTTCAATATTAAACTGTTCAATGTAGTAAGGGTTTACAAGTACAAAGACAGCATTTAACTGAACTGGAGATATGTTATTACTTCTAGATAAATTAGCTTGATTAGATGTATTAATCATAAAATTGTATACTTTGGTATTTTCATCATCTAATACTTCTTCCATAAACTGGGTAAAATTTCTATCTCCCAATACTATCCCCTCCGAAAGAATCTTATTATTCATCACTTTTGGTTACCTTTTTATCTGTATATACGTAAATGTTGCCATCCTCTAATATGTCATCTTCTAGCCCTTCCATAGAAAGGTTCCAATCTTTATCTATGTTAATAGTAATAGGAATCTTGTTATTTGGCTCTTTTTTATACAGATATTCCAAGCCCAATATGGCCACAAAGTTAAATTGGCCTAAGTTTGCCCTTATACATCTAAAAGTATTAGCTTGATTAGACAAGTTGATTGCTAAAGAGTGTTTAACTTTTTCACTCAATTGGAATCACCTCATATATTCGGCCATTATCTTTTTTACCTCTTCGTTTTTTTCATCATCGCTTAATTGTTTATTTTGTCTTAATTCATATAGTTTTTCCAATATATAAACGGGATTTTTTAACTTCTTCATGTATATGGTAAATTCTGCATCCTTGGTAATAAGTCTGCTTACATATTTATCATCTAAAGTTTGCTTCTTTTCCGCACTTTCTTGCTTCAAAGAAACACCTCCCCTTAAAATTTCACAGTAGTAGTTTCCCTTCTATCTGGCCCTCTTTCATCTTTTACTGTAATGGTCTCTCCCTTCTTAGCCTCTTTGCTTAATTCTATAATCCTTTTTGTCTCTTCCCCTGAACTCATTCTGTTGTGTTGCTCCACATCTATACTTAAATTCCTATACTCTGATTTTTCTTCATCATATAATTCACCGTCTAAATATACCCGACCATCATAGTCTATCCTAATTTCCCTTGGCAGATTTTCATCCTTTTTGTTTAGTTTGATTCTAAGCCATTCATTCCCTTTTATATCGTCTAGGGTCATTTTTTAACCTCCTTATACTAGGTTAAGATTGATTGTAGACGAATTCTGATTTACAACACTTAACTGGGTAAGACTCATATTAGATTGTTGATTAGTATTTATCTGATTAGCAACTTTTGCCCCCATAAATGTACTTCCATCCCTATTATTAGCCAGCTGCTTCTCTGCTTTTTTTGACATAGACTATGCCTCCCATCTTAGTTTTCGTCCTTGTATTGCAGATAATAATTCTACAGCATCAACATTGTTTGCTGGCACATCTGATTCTAAGGCAATATTCTTTGTTTTTATATTTAAGGGATGAAATTTTTTAGAATTGAATGTCAAGCCATCTTTAGAGAAGCCTATCTTCACCATATCTCCCTCCCTGCTGAATTAGTTATTATAAATCTATTTAAAGGGGGCTAACCCCCCTTGTGACTTTCTTATAAGTCAATTAGATCATCATCAAATTGTGCTGCAATACCTAGTTGAGCCTCTATTACGCTAGCTACTTGTGCTGCAATTATTGTTAGTACTTGTAGTTGGATTTGGGTTACAGTCTTTTGATTAACTATAGATGCGTAAATTCTGTCTGCCACTTAATTTCACCTCCTGTCCTTGTCCTACTACATCATATGCATATACATGATTAATGCTACAAATATTAATAAATTTTTTGTACAAGCCTATAAGAAAAATAAAAAGCCCTCAATTCCAAATTGAGAGCTTTTTAAGTGTGAAGCCCGTATTCTTTTAATTTATTATATAGAGTTTTCCTTTCTATGCCTAAAATATCAGCGGCTTTACTTTTATTTCCTCCTACATGGTTTAAAGTATAAACAATCAATATTTTTTCATATTCCTTTAATGTTATACCAGTTTTACCCCTTAGCTGTGGAAAATCATATTCACCTTTTACTTCTGCAGGCAAATATTCCTTAGTCAATATTTCCTCATCCTTTTTAGCTAAAACTACTGATCTTTCCATAACGTTTTTTAATTCTCTTACATTCCCCCTCCAGGGATAATTGATGAGTATTTGCATTGTCTCCAAATCTATTTTACTTAATTTTTTATTATAGTATTGGGAAAATTCTTTTAAAAAAGATGTAGCTAAAGGGATTATATCTTCTTTTCTTTCCCTTAAAGGAGGGATCTCTATATTTATCACATTGATCCTATAATAAAGATCCTCTCTAAAATTGCCTTTTTGTAGTTCTTCAAATAGATTCTTGTTAGTTGCCACAATAACCCTTACATCTAAATCAATTATATGATTTGAGCCGATTCTCTCCAACTGCCTTTCTTGTAATACTCTTAAAAACTTAACCTGCATATTTAAAGGCAGCTCCCCTATCTCATCTAGAAAAACAGTTCC
Organism: uncultured Bacillota bacterium; assembly: GCA_937967955.1. GTDB lineage: Bacteria > Bacillota > Clostridia > Tissierellales > Tepidimicrobiaceae > JAAYHX01. The sequence goes on from CALBUB010000051.1 coordinate 15,209, forward strand.
ACCTTGGGCCTGCTCGAACTTGCCTATTTTTTTATAACTGGCACCAGTAAAAGCACCTCTTTCATGTCCAAAAAGCTCACTTTCTATTAAATTCTCAGGTATGGCAGCACAGTTGATGACAACAAACCTTTTATCTCTACGATGGCTCTTTTTATGTATTAATTTAGCTAGCACTTCTTTTCCCACACCAGTTTCTCCTGTTAACAATACTGTTGCATCCGTTTTTGATATATCATCTATTATGGACATTATATACTTCATCTTTTCGCTGCTATATATGATCTTTTCCATTATGGAGTCCTCTATATTTATCCCGCTTTTATCATCTTTTTTCATAAAATCGCCCTCTTTAAATATTGTTTTAAGATCATCTTCTGAGTATGATTTCCCCTGGCAATAAGCCAGTATGTTCTCCGTCCCTTATAACTACTTGGCCATTTACTATAACCCATTTGACCCCTAGGGGATATTGATGAGGATCATCAAAGGTAGCTCTATCTATTATCTTTTCTTTATCAAATATTGTTATATCTGCCTTATAGCCTACTTCTAAAAGGCCCCTATCCTTTAAATTCATCTTTATAGCAGGTAATAAGGTCATCTTATTTATAGCATCTTCTAAGGCTAATATCTTTTTTTCTCTCACGTACCTACCTAATATTCTTGGAAATGCACCATAATATCTGGGATGAACTTTAACATTTTCATAATCCCCATAAGGGGCTACAGCTAGTCCATCTGTGCAAAAAATAGCCATTGATTGCTTCATCACTTCAATTAGATCCGATTCTAACATGGCAAAAAAGATGATTTTTATTACACCCTCTTCTTCTATTAAAAGTTTGATTACAGCTTCTTGAGGCGTTAAATTTAAATCTTCTGCAATATCTTGTATATTCATGCCTTCATATTTCTTATTTTTTGGCTCCTTCATTGATACTACTCTTATCATATCCCAAGAAGAGCCAAGCATTGGATTTCCCCAATCACTATTTAAATCAAGCATGTCTTCAATTACCTTTTTCCTAATATGGTCTTCTTTTAAATACTTAACCATCTTTTCTGGTCCTAACTGCCTAATCCAAGTAGGCAATACATCACTAAGAACGCTTTCATAAGCCGTATAAGGATATACATCATAGTCAACATCCATACCGTCTTGCTTTGCTCTATTTATAATTCTAATAGCATCTTTAACCTTACCCCAATTTTGTGGGTGGGCTGCCTTCAAGTGAGATATCTGTAGTTTTACTCCTGCTCTTCTTCCTATTTCTAATGCTTCATTTATGGATTCAAATAGATAGTTTCCTTCTTCCCTCATGTGGATTGCAACAATTCCACCATATTTCTTCACAACTTTAGCCATTTCCACTAGTTCATCTATAGTTGCTAAAGAATCAGGACTATTGTCTAAGCCTAAGGACATTCCAAATACACCTTTTTTAAGCTCCTCTTCCAATAGATATTTCATCTTGTCCATTTCATAAGTAGTTGGCTTTCTCTTATCAAAGCCCATAACTGCAACTCTAATGCTACCATATCCAACTAAAGAGGCTATATTTACAGCTATGCCCCTTTCCTTTAATATATTTATAAATTCCATCTGACTCTTCCAAGTCCAATAATTAGGTTCTTTTTTGTTTTGTACATAAGAACTAGTATAAAATTTTAGATCCTCTAAGCGTTCCTTATTGACTGGCCCTAAGGTACGGCCTCCATTTCCAACGAGTTCTGTGGTTATGCCTTGCCTGATTTTACTTTCAGCTTTAGGATTTGCATATAGAGAAAAATCAGAATGGGAGTCTATATCTATGAAGCCTGGAGAAACTATATATCCTTTAGCATCTATTATCTCACGTGCTCCACAAACAATATTAGCAGATATTTCTCTAATATATCCATCCTTAATACCTATTTGAGCACAATAGGAAGCCTTTCCTGAGCCATCAATAATTTCTCCATTCTTTATCAATATATCG
>CALBUB010000052.1 GCA_937967955.1 uncultured Bacillota bacterium
CTTAATCCATTTATTACTAATGTACCCCATAGGGGTATCTTTAAACATAATAAAACAATTTTTTTAATTTTTTTCGAAAACACTATCAATTATCCATTTTATTTTTTCCATTTACATGTATAGCCTTAATAAAAAAATTTGCACTATAAATATTATAGTACAAAAATAAAACTAACAGTACTCCAAATCCATATGAATTTACTATATAATTGATATTTATCCATAATATATAAAAATATTTCAAATATTAGAAACAGGGAGCTTACTTTATAAAACCTCTAAAACAATTACAATAAATAAAAGCCCTCTATTGTTAGAGGGCTTTTACATGGCTCTGCCAGGGATTATTACATCGATTATTCCTATAACTAAAGCTCCAATTATGGCTCCCCAAACTGATATATTAAAGCCTGGTACTATAAACTTGGTAGCATATAGGATTATTGCTGCTACTATAAAGCCTGTTATTCCTCTTCCAAAAGGACTTGCATTGACTCCAGTAAATCTTTGAATTAAATAGTCTAATACTGCTATAACTACTGCAGCCATTATTAAGCTCCATATATTATCTATAGAAAAACCAGGGGTTAGAAAAGCTGCAATTCCTACTACTATTGATGTAACTATTAATCTAATTATAAGTTCACCAATACTCCAATCGCCAGTCCTATTGTCCCTGGCATCTCTATTTCTGTCATGATTGTTATTTTCCATAAAAAACACCTCCTGCTATAAGAATAACCAATTTGCGCTTTTTTATACGTAAATAATTATTTTAATTGTAGCTGTCTTGTGTTATACTTATAATATATTTGGGTAAATAAAATATGAGTATATAGAATAGTTGAGGAGGTTTAAAATGGAAATTACTAAGGACACTCTAATAGGGGAAATTATCCGCAACAAGCCTGAGGCAGTAGATACTTTGTTAAGTTTTGGATTAGGATGTATTGGATGTCCTGCAAGCCAAATGGAATCCTTAGAAGAAGCTGCAATGGTGCATGGTATAGATCTAAACGAATTACTAGAAGCATTAAATTCATAAGAAAAAATCCCCTTTTGCAATTGCAAAAGGGGATTTTTTTATTTTGTTATAAACCTAGAAGTTGGTCAATCTTGTCCTTATTGAAGCCAACTACTTCTTCTCCATCAATTAGTATAACTGGTACTCCCATATGTCCCATCTTCATCAATTCTTTTCTAGCTTCTGGGTCCTCTTGAATGTTTTTCTCAGTATAGGATATACCTTTTTCTTGGAAATAATCCTTTGCTGCTACACAATATGCACAAGTATTACTTGTGTAAATTATTACATCCTTTGCCATTGTAACTCCTCCTCTATTCTAAACTGTATTCCTTTTATGATTATACCCCAATAGGGTATGTTATAACAATATAATTTTTTCTTTAATATATACTACCCTGTTTAAAATTTATTAATCAAAATTCAATTAACAAAGCTAATTTATTTGAGTATATAATTTATAGTACATATAAGTATATAATATATTATAGTTAGTGTATTATAGAAATATTTTATAGATATATTTCAAAAACTAAATACTATTGAAAAGGATGGTAATATGCTGAAAAACTATATGGAAATTCTAGTAGACGAAATATACGATGAAATAAGTGGAAACTATAAAATATGCAATAATGAAAAATGTATCCACAATATAAAAGCTGTAGCACTAAATAATCTACAACCTAAATACTTTACTACTGATGCTAGCGAAGCTGAAAAAAAGGCCTTCCTATTGGACAAGCAAAGGCGTATAAGTGTAATGGCTAGCATCATTGAAGCAAAGAAAACCGTATGTGATGATTGCAAAAAAAATGAGGATTAATTGTCCTCATTTTTTTATCTATTAAAAATTTAAGTCTACTCTACAGGTATCATTGGATTTATTGGGTATATTACCTTTCCAGTTAAAGGATCTATATAAAGTATCCAATAACCTACTCCATCAATAGAGTCATACCAAGTGTTAAAACCTGTAATTCCCTTAAAGGGATGTTCCTCTGTGGTGAATTTGCCTGGAATAGCATATACATAGTATTTAGCTTGGTTACCTTCAGAATATATGCCAAATAGATAGTGGCCATATTTTTTAATTTGCTCTAGGCATGTGGTAGCATTGTACATAAATGGATACTTATAATTGGCACTTAAAAGATAGTTATAATAGGGCAAAAAGCCTCTATAAGAACCACTGCCATTATCATCTATTCTCCACCAAGTATAACCATGTAGATATATTTTAAAAGGCTGTACTTGTGGGAAATACTTTAATACACTCAATATATACTCGGTCATTTGCTTTTTGTGATTTAGCCTTCTTATATATTCAATTTGATCATAAGTATGGGTGTGATACTTATAAGCCTCTTGAAATTGATAGCTGGCCCTTTCATCTTCAATTTCCATATCTTCTACCAGCCCTTGGTCCCTTTCTTCAAGCCTACTTATATCTTCCTCAACTTTTTCTTCAGCCTTTAATTTGTCTTCTTGTATATCATATTCCTTCTTATCTTCAACTTCCTTAACAGCTTCTTCTACTTCCTCTTCAACTTCTTCTAACTGTTTATCTACTTCTCCTTCAGCCTTTTCTTCAGCTTTTTCAGCTACTTCTTCAATGTCTTTTTCTCCCTTTTCTTCCACTACTTCCTCATAAGGTTCACTTTGAGGAGTTTGAGGGAAAAAGCCCATAGGAAAGTATTGGGACAGCTCCTTATCTTTCTTACTGTCCTCAACTTCTTCCAACTGTTCCTCTATTTCTAAGGCTTGGTCTAATTCTTCTTTTTCCTCTGTTTTTGTATCCACTGATAAAATAGCTTCCACATACCTTTCTAAAACTTTACTAGCCTTATTTATATAGCCAGCCAATAGTATATGGCCATCCCTTCTTAGGAGGAGGCCATCTAACCTATCCATTGGAAAGCCTTTTTGCTCTATATCCTTTAAATTAATGGCTATCTCCTCTCTCCCTCTGCCCCTTTCATCGGTAAATATTTTTCCTATATTCAACTCCTGTACTTCTCCATCCTTTTCCATAAGGAAATACACATTGTATTGTTCTTCTGCTTCACAATTTTCCAGCTTCAATCTGAGTAGCCCTTTATTGCCTTTTACCTCTATCCTCCCATGCCCCTTAGGACTAAGCCCTTCTATATTGGTATAGTCATCTTTTAGGATTACAAATTTTCTAAAGTATGTAAAATCCCCTGGCATCAATTAACCTCCTTTTTAACCTTTATAGTACTAATATATGTTCAAGGAGGCTAATCTTTCACTAATCTTAATAAAATCTTCCATTTTTAAATTTTCTGCCCTCTCCCTTAGGGGGATATTACATTCCTCTAAAAGCTGTTTAATAATCTCCTTATCCACCCCTAGCTGACTTCCTAAGGAATTTAGTATGGTTTTTCTCCTCTGGTTGAAAGCAGCTTTTACTACTTTAAAAAATACTTTTTTATCTACTGGCTCAATTGCCTTCTTAAGAGTTAATTTTACTACAGCTGAATCCACCTTTGGTTTAGGCATAAACACAGTCCTAGGCACTGAAAGGAGGGTTTCTACATTACAGTAGAAATTTACAAATACAGTAAGAGAGCCATATTGTTTAGTGCCAGGCTTTGCCACAAGCCTTTCTGCCACTTCCTTTTGAATCATAACAGTTATGGCTTCAATATTTAAATCCCTTTCAATAAGCATGGCTATTATAGGGGTAGTTACATAGTAAGGTAGGTTGGCCACTACCTTAATAGGGCCTCCACCTAATTTTTCATCTATTAGCTTTTCCAAATCTACCTTCAATATATCCCCTTGGACTATTTCCACATTATTATAAGCTGCTAAAGTTTCATCTAGTATAGGAAGAAGGCTTTTATCTATTTCAACAGCCACTACCTTTTTACAATTTAGAGCCAACTCTTCCGTTAAAGTTCCTATACCTGGCCCTATTTCTAGTACATAGTCTTCTTTTCCTATGTTAGCCTTTTCTACTATATTTCTAACTATATTTCCATCTATAAGAAAATTCTGCCCTAACTGTTTTGAAAACTTAAAACCAAATCTATCCAATATTTCCTTTACATACTTAGGGGAGTACAACCTTTTATCCTTCATCCTCTTCTATCCTTTCCAATGCTCTTATTAGTTCCTCTCTTGTAATACCGAAATTGTTTAAGCGGTTTAGAAACTGCTTAGCATTACAATAACCTATACCAAGTAATTCTCCAAGTAGTTCTCTCCTTTTACTGCTGTTTTCTCCTCCAACTAAACCTAAGTCTATTAAGTCTTTTTTAGTGAACTCTTCCCTTTTCTTAAGTATTTCTGGCCTAGCCTTTAAAATGGCCTCTTGTATATCTTCTTTAGTAGCATTTTCCACACCAATATTCCCTTTCTTTAAGGCTTTTCCTTGCTTGATAAAAGCATGCTTGCAGTTTTTAATGTGCTTAGTCAAATCCTTTCTTATCTTTTCTCCAGCATAATCTGGGTCCGTTAATATTATGATGCCTCTTTTCTCAGACATCCTCTTAAGATTTTCAATAAATTTCTTGTCATAACCAAAACCTCCAGTGGCTATGACCTCTGCATCTACAGCACTTTTCACTGCAGCAATATCATCCTTACCTTCTACTACTATTATCTCTTTTATCATAAACACTTACTCCTTCTATTCAATTCATAATGAATATAAGACAAGGGATATATCCCCTGTCTTATTTTATCCTGAAAAGCTTTTTAGTATTTTCCGCAGTCCTCTTTGCTACCTCTTCAAAGGAAAGCCCTTTTATTTCAGCTATTGTTTCTGCTACATATCTTACATACTTAGGCTCATTCCTTTTCCCCCTATAGGGAACTGGTGTTAGATAGGGGGAATCTGTTTCTATTAAAAGTTTATCTAAAGGTATAGCTTCTGCCACTTCTTTTGGCTTTATAGCCTTTTTGAAAGTTACAGGTCCAGCTAAAGATATATAAAAGCCTAGCTTTATATACTCCATAGCCATTTCCACACTGCCAGAGTAACAGTGTATTACTCCTGTAAGGCTTCCATCCTGAGCTTCCTTAAGTATCTCATAGGTATCACCAGCTGCATCCCTAGAATGGATTATAACTGGAAGGCCTACTTCTTTTGCAAGCTTTAATTGTTCCCTAAACCATTTCCTCTGCACATCCCTTGGAGAATTGTCATAGTAGTAATCTAGGCCTATTTCTCCTATGGCTATTACCTTATCCCTATTTGCAAAGGACCTTAGTATATCTATTGTGGCTTCATCTACTTCAGATGCAGAGTGGGGATGGACTCCCACTGCTGCATATATATTTTCATATTCTTCTGCCAGGGCTACTGCTTTTATACTGCTGTTTAAATCTCCTCCTGGATTTATTACCAGTTCAACTCCTGCTTTTTTAAGGTCTTTAATAAGTTTATCTCTATCCCTATCAAACCTACTGTCATCTAGATGTGCATGGCTATCTATTAACATATTTCCATCTCCTTATGAAATAGTAGCTCCTGCTTCAATATCTTCTAAAGTAGATACTAAGGTTAGCTTACCATCCTTTTCAGCAGCCAATATCATACCTTTTGATTCTACTCCTCTTAATTTTACTGGTTGTAAATTAGTTACAACTACAACTTTTTTGCCTACCAGGTCTTCTTTTGAATAGTATTTTTTTATTCCTGATACTACTTGCCTTGTTTCATCTCCAACTTTAAGCTTAAGCACTAGAAGCTTATCAGCATTAGGATGGTCTTCTACATCTATAACTTCTGCCACCTTTAGTTGAACCTTAGCAAAATCATCTATGGTAATATATTCTTCCTCTTCTTCTAGCTGCTTACTTCTTTCTTCTATTAACTTTTGATTTGCCTCTTCCCATCTGGCTAACTCTTTGTCTATATCCAGTCTTGGGAATAGTGCTTTACCCTTATTCACCTTAGTACCTGCTTTTATTATACCCCATTTACTAGATGTTTCCCAATTAGCTTCTTGATCAAAACCAATTTGTTTGAATATCTCTTTAGCTGTATTCTCCATAAATGGACTGATTAGTGTAGCTATAATCCTAATGCTTTCAGTTAGATTATATAGTACTGTGTCCAATCTATCCTTCTTGCCTTCCTTTATGAGTATCCAAGGAGTAGTTTCATCTATATACTTATTAGTTCTCCTTATTACTTTCCAAATCTCCTCTAAAGCTTGGGAGAAGTTTAAATCATCCATATATTTTTCAACTTTAGCCTTAGTATCTATGGCCATTTCTACTAAAGAGTCATCTACTTCTTCTTTTAATACTGGCTCAGGAAGTATGCCCTCATTATATTTGTTAACCATTGTGACAGTTCTACTTACTAAGTTTCCTAAATCATTAGCCAAGTCTGAGTTAAACCTTTGTAGGAATTTCTCTTTATTAAAGGAACCATCTTGGCCAAAGGAAAACTCTCTTAATAGGAAGTATCTAAAGGCATCTATGCCATAAAGTTCAATTATTGGTTCAGGATAGATAACATTGCCCTTAGATTTAGACATTTTATCATTGTCGAATAATATCCAGCCATGGCCAAATACCTTTTTAGGTATTTCTAAGCCTAAAGCCATTAACAGAGCTGGCCAAATAATAGTGTGGAACCTGACTATTTCCTTGCCTACTAGATGAAGATTTGCAGGCCAGAATTTCTTAAAGTTTTCATCATTATCCGTACCATAGCCTAAAGCTGTAATATAGCAGGCTAATGCATCTATCCATACGTATACCACATGTTTTGGATCAAAGGGAACTTTTACTCCCCAATCGAAAGTACTTCTAGATACAGAAATATCCTCTAAGCCTTCCTCTAGGAAGTTTTTAATCATCTCATTTCTTCTAGTTTCAGGCTGTAAGAAATCTGGATTTTCTTCAAATAGCTGGATTATCTTATCCCTGTATTTGGATAGTCTGAAGAAGTAAGCTTCTTCCTTTGTTAAATGAACTTCCCTACCACAATCAGGACATTTCCCATCCTCCAGCTGGCTTTCAGTCCAGAAGGATTCACAAGGTGTACAATACCAGCCTTCATAATAGGATTTATATATATCCCCTTGTTCATATAGCTTTGTAAATATCTTTTGTACTACTTCTTCATGTTCCTTATCAGTAGTCCTTATGAATTTATCATAGGATATTCCTAGCATACTCCAAAGCTTCTTTATATTTTCAACTATCATATCCACATAGGCCTTAGGTTCCATATTGTTTTCCTTAGCCTTTTGCTCAATCTTTTGGCCGTGCTCATCAGAACCAGTTACCAAGTATACTTCATAGCCTTGGGCCTGCTTAAACTTCTTCAATGTATCAGCAGCAACAGTAGTATAAGTATGGCCTATATGAAGGTTATCACTTGGATAATATATAGGTGTTGTCAAATAGTATCTCTTAGTCATTACCTTCCCTCCTCTAATATGTACTTTTATCATAGGCTTAACTACAAAAAGCCTCCATCTCCATATAGAGACGAAGGCTAGCGCTCGTGTTACCACTCTATTTCGTTTAAACTTCACAGTTTAAACCTCAGTAGGTTACTTACATAACCTTGCATTTGATAACGGATGCAGCCGTTACAGTCTACTAGACTTCAACTGTAAGGTTTAGGGGCCATCTTCAGTTTAATCCTCTACACTGGTTTCCACCATCCCCAGCTCTCTATAGTATCGGATTAAACCTACTCTTCCCTTCATCACCTTTTTTATATAATATTGGCTTATTTATTTTAACAATATACAGGAAAATATTAGTTTTGTCAAGTTCAAATTAATTCTTGTGACCAGTTAAAACCTAATACATATAATGATAGTAGCTAATTATTAAAAGGAGTGATTCTATGCATAACTCTAATGACAGATATGACCATCCAGCAGTACCTCCTCTATATCCAATGGATCCTTGTAGGAGAAAGCCTTATTATTATGATGATAATCCTATATACTACGAGCCAGGCCATGAGCATTATGATACGGAGCCTATATACCATGAGCCCTATTACCCACACTATCCACACCAGCCTGTAACTGCTCCTATGCCTCCCATGGATTATCCAATGATGGATCCATACTTTAGGGAGTGTATGGAAGTTTGTATGAGGATGAAGTGTGGCCACTACCCACCCCATCATGGATATTCAAGTGTAACTGACTATTCTTATGAAGACTATGAAAAGTTTAAATATATCGACCTTCACAAATTAAGTCCATATTATATTCCAGAAGAGGAAGAGTAGATATAAATTAAATGGCTTTATCAAAGAAAGACTTCCATTAGATGGAATGGACATGGAAGTCTTTCTTTATTTGTTACAAAAATTTAATATTTTATTTTTCTTCCTTCCTTTTTTTTGGATGTAAATTTTTTCCACATTCCTATTATAGTATTAGAGCTTAATATAAGTTTTTTTGAATGAAAGTAATATTTTGAATTGTTTGGGAAATACTAAAATAAGCCTGAAAAAGACTGATTTTTTTTACATATTTTGTAAATTCATTTGACAAATGCTTTCTTTTTTACTAGAATAACTAACAGTCAAAAAATAGGAGGTAAAATCATGAATACTTTAAACAAGGCTAAAGCCTTGAAGCTATTAGGTGTCCTCACAATTTGCTCAAGTCTATCTATAGGCGCCTATATGCTAAGTGCTAAAGACATAACCCTATCTATTGATGAGGAGATTAGAGAAGTAACAACTTACTCAAGAACTATCAAAGACCTTCTTGAGGAGGAAAAAATAGCCCTTAGCAAAGAGGATTATATTAATGTTCCCTTGGACACCAAACTTGAAAACAATATGAATATTGTCATAAAGAAGGCCAAACCCTATACTGTCAGTGTAGGTAAAGATAAGTTTGAAGTAAAATCCATTTACGATAGAGTGGAAGATATTCTAAAGGAAAATGAAATAGAATTAGGGGAAAAAGATTATACTAAACCAGCTTTACATGAAACAGTAGAAGCAGGAGATGAAATCCAGGTAATCAAAGTAGAAGAGGTCTTTGAAGAAGTTGAAGAAGCTATCCCCTATGAAAAATTAGTAAAACAAAATAAGAATATGGATATTGGCCAGGAAAAGGTAACTCAAAAAGGGCAAAAGGGCTTAAAGGTCATAGAGATAAAAAAAGTTTATGAAAATGGAGAGTTAGTAGCTGAAGAAGTTGTAGGAGAAGAAGTAGTAAAGGAACCAGTACCACAGATTATAGAAAGGGGAACAAGAAAAGTAGCTACTGCATCTAGAGGTAGTAGTGGAAACAATAGTAGAAGCAGCAGTGGAAGCAGTAGTAGAGGTAAAAATTTTAAATACAAAAAAGTACTTACAATGACTGCTACAGCCTATGACCTGTCCTATGAGAGTACAGGAAAGAGGCCTGGCGATAAATATTATGGAATTACAGCATCAGGTACAAAGGCTAGACCAGGAGTGGTAGCCGTTGATCCGAAAGTAATTCCTTTAGGCACCAAGCTATATGTAGAAAGCCTTGATGGTAGTAAGGATTATGGTTTTTGCGTTGCTGAGGACACTGGCGGGGCTATTAAAGGGAACAGAATAGACTTATTCTTCAATACAAGGGAAGAAGTAAAGCGCTTTGGTGTCAGAAAGGTAAGAGTGTATATATTGGATTAACTTACAAAAGCCTGTTATGATTTGTTCATAGCAGGCTTTTGTATTTTTGAAGTAGGGCTGAGGATAAGAGGATTTAGTCCTATAATAACAGTCTACACACAGTTACTGTTATAAATAAAGATATTACATAGGATATAAGGGCAGCTTTAAGGGTATAGCCGTGGTCTTTTATGCCTACTGAACCATAGTAGAGGGTAGTTGTATAAAATATGGTTTCTGATGAGCCCATAAGTACAGCAGCTAATATTCCAGGGAAGGAATCGGGACCATAATGGCTTATAATATCCCTTACGGCAGCTAAGGCCCCTGAGCCAGATAAGGGGCGTATGAGTATTAAAGGGAAAACTTCTTTAGGCAGCTTTATTAAATCCATAAGGGGACTTAAAAGGCCAATGAGCATATCTAAAGCCTCAGAACCTCTAAATATGCCTATGGCCACAAATATGGCTATAAGGTTTGGTATAAGCTTTACTGCTGTCTTTAAACCTTCCAAAGCCCCTTCTATAAAGGCATCATATATGTCTACCCCTTTAATATAGCCATGGATAAATATGATAAGTACCATGAAGGGAACTATGCTAAAGGATATTATTTCTAACATCTTCTCCCTCCCTCAAACAGCTTCCCAACTATTACTGCCACTAAGGTGGATAGGAAAGTTGCAAGTAAAGTAATGCCTATTATGGAAGTAGGATTTTCAGCCCCATAATCATGTCTTATCTTTATTACAGATAGAGGCACTAGTTGGAGAGAGGACATGTTTATTATCAAAAACATAGCCATAGCATTGGTTGCCCGTCTCTTATCAGGATTTAAAGTATTAAGCTCCTTCATAGCCTTAAGGCCAAAAGCTGTGGCCCCATTACCTACTCCTAAGGCATTCGCTATAAAATTCATGAGAATCCATCTCTCTGCTGGATGCCCTTTAGGTACTTGGGGGAAGAGAAACCTAGTTATAGGCCTTAGGCCCTTTGATATAGTCTTAATAAGACCAGACTTTTCAGCTATATTCATAATTCCCATCCAAAAGGCCATTATTCCTATAAGGCCAATTCCAAAGGTTACCCCTTCCTCTGCCTGTTCAATTATTACATTGTTAATCTGCCCTAAATTTCCCGTAAGGGTACCATAAAGAATCCCAATGAGTATGAGAAAAAACCATATAGTATTTATCATATAAAAACTCCTTTCATAAAAATATATGAAAGGAGTAAAAATAATATTTATCTATTTCTCCTTGTATACATTAAAGAAAGGAGTTTTTTCCTTAATAATATAGCCTTTTTCCACTAAATTGTTAAGCATCTCTTCAAAGGAATCTATGGTATAAGTAATACCCGTTTCTGCTTCTATTTCCTTTATCACATTTATGAAATCGTCCCCATTTATTGGCAGCTTATCCTTTATCATATTAAAAAACTTGTTGTCCCCTTCTTCTATTTTACCTTTTAGCTCATCAAAGGGGTTTTCTGTATGGGGGCTGGTGGTATTGGCAGCCCTTATCCTAGCAAATATAGTTCTTCCCCTGGCTGATTCAGAGATAAACACATCCCCAGTCTTAAGATAGGGAAGCCTCCTAGCTTCTTCCTCCGTTATATCTGTCTCTTCCTTTATGGTGGCAATGTCTGAACCCCTTACAGTTCTAAATATGAGCTTAGTATTTAGCTGAGCCGTTATAGTTTCATCTAATAAAGTTGGCCTTTGGGTTGCAAGAATTAAAAATACACCGTACTTTCTTCCCTCTTGGGATATTTCTTTTAATATGGCCTTGGAAGGACAATCATAGCCCTTTGGTGCAAAATTGTGGGCCTCATCAGTAACTATTACAAAGGGAGGGAAGTATTCAGAAGCCCCTTGGGTAAACTGGGAGTCCTTATATTCTCTTCTCTTATGGTAAAGATTGTTTATAAGATAAGTACTAAATACTTGGAGTATTCTGGTGCTACCTTGAATAACCATTAATTTCCCTTGCATTAGGCCTTCTTCTATTTTTCTTATGTCTTTGTTAAATATTCCTTCATTATATAATCTAGTTACTCTCCAAAGTATTCCCCTTACAGAACTATAGGGGCAGCTTTTATCATAGTTTAAATATAGTTCTTTTCTCTTCTGCCAACCTTGCCTTTCTAAGTCTGTGGTGCATTCTTGGAGCCTTCTATCTATTCTATCTATAGAACCTTCCTCTTGGGCTTCAGCCAGCATCTTTACCCTATTATAGAAGCTGTTATAGGAATCTCTCTTTTTAAATAGTATGTCCACCACATTGTTCATAGCATCTGTTAATGGGCTAGAAGCATCTAGTAGATTTTTAAGATCCTGGGGAGATAAGTCTTCAAATCTAACTCCTATGTCTACTCCTACTTGCAAGCATTTGAATTTATCAGAATAATCTACCCTTTTATCCTTAGGTAGATAATCTACTATTTCTGAAAAATCCATTTCAAAATGGGGGTCTAGTACAATGGTAGGAATATTTAGATTCATCATCTCTTCTAACATGACTCTAAGGCCAAAGGATTTACCAGAACCAGAACCTCCAAATATGCCTATGTGGGGATATTGGTTCATAGACTTTATGTTGAATATATAGGGTATTTCCTTCTGCCCCTTTAGTTTTCCATCTTCAAATGTATATAAAAGGTCCTTATATTCTTCATCCATATTAATGGCCATCTGGTCTGTGTTTTTTATAACTCCCAATATAAGGCCTTCTTCTGGCGAACAATTAATCATCAAATCCCTAACCTCATTAAACTCAGGAACCCTCACATCAGACCCAGCTTGTACAGGATATAGGGCTTCATTTAATAGCCTAACCTTAGCTAAGTATATAGTATCCTCATCTACATTGTAGCCTATGGCTTTCAGGGATTCTAATACGGAACTATCTGCTAGCTGCCCACTTAAGTTAAGGGGTATATACTTATTATAAGTCCTTGCTTCTACCACTTCTCCAATTAAATCCCCTTGGTAAGGATCCTCTATTATCAAGAATTCATTTATCCTAAAATTTCTATCCTTGGAGCCTACATATACTTCCTGTTGGGTAGTTATGCCTACTACTTTCATACATATCCCTCCTAAATGGTCCTTTTATCCCTCTCCGATATAAAAAGCATTTCAAAGAGCCTCCTATCTAAATAGGACTCTAAAAGGCCTTTTATCATCTGATCTGGAATTTTTACTTCACTATCTATTATATCTAACCACAAGGGCACTCCCCTACTGGATTGAGGGGTTAATGTAAAAATAAGCCTTGCCATTTCTAAAAGATAATTTTGCTGGCTTTTTAACATGTCCATACCTATTACAGTTGGCTCTAGGGAACTTCTCATAAAGAGAGAGGTAAAGCCCCTTTTTTCTTTTCTAGTATTAATACTAGTAAGTATTACCTCACCATAATCTAAAAGGCCATATAAAAGCTCCCTATCATGGAAGAATTCTTTTATTGGCAGGGAATTGTCTTCCTTTAAAGCTTCCCTAATAATGGAGGTCTTAATATCCTTAATAACTCCTACTAAAAGTATATTCCTTCTTTCACATTCCTCTTTTAGTTGTTCCCATTTTTCAGAACATACTATCTTATATCTTATTAGGGAACCATCCATTATTACCGCATAAGGTTTTAGCTTTTTTATTCCCTCTAGGGCAGCCTCTACTTCTATGGCTGCCAGCTTTTTATTACTTATCTTTTCATTCCTTACTGAGTCCTCTTCTAGTATATTTACTTCCTCCTCTTCTGAATATAAGGGAGTGTAAAAATCTACCTTATAAATAGGCTTATCCTTATATAGGGTTGATTTGGCTAAGCCTTGGTATACCTCTATGAAATGGGGATGGGCACCACCCATTCGATTTTTGGAACCGTCTACCCCTAGGATTCCTCCAAGGGCTGTATACTTTTTAAGCTCCTCTTCTGTAAATTTTTCTATTTTTAATATGGAGCCTATCTTACTATTTATATATTCCCTTAAAGATTGTCTATCTATAGACAAAACTTCTTCATATTTATTTAATAGGACTTGGTTCACAAATTTTATCTTGTTCTTTAGTTCCTTACTAATATCATACATATATACCACTCCTTGTATAAAACTTAACAAAAAATATAAGAACCTATTGACTATTTTTGGTATTTATGGTATTGTCTAATTGTAGAAAATAGTCGATATAATAACAATCTTAGGAGGAATGAGCATGAAGTCTACAGGAGTTGTAAGAAAAGTTGACAGGTTAGGGAGGGTAGTTATCCCTATTGAACTAAGAAGAAACCTAGATATCGAAGAAAAAGACGCACTAGAAATTTTTATCGAAGGAGAAAACATAATACTTAAAAAGTATGCTCCAGCTTGTATATTCTGCGGACAAGCTAAGGATATTACTTCTTTTAAAGGAAAAAATATATGTCCTGCCTGCCTAAAAGAGTTACAAATTGCTAGATAATGGATGGATAATACCCGCTTATGTGGCGGGTATTATTCTTTTTATAGCTCAATACCCTCCCTATATACCTGCTGCTTTGGAATATTTCTTTCTTTAGCCACCTTTTTAATAGAATCTTTTTTTGATAGCCCCTGCTCCATGTACATCCTTATATGCTCTTTTATACTAATATGCTCAAAGCTTTTTTCATCAATATTGTCTGCCCCTTCTACTACTAAAACAAATTCTCCCTTTGGCTTTTGCCTTTGGAATTTCTCTAAGGCTTCAAGGATAGTACCTCTAAAGGTTTCCTCATAGATTTTAGTCAATTCTCTAGATATGGATATTTTCCTGTTACCTAAGTTTTCTAATAAGTCCTTTAAAAGGGATATTATCCTATGGGGTGCTTCATATAGGATTATAGTCCTTGTTTCCTTCTTCAATCTATTTAATCTTTCCTTCCTTTCCTTGCCCTTTGAAGGAAGAAAGCCTTCAAATACAAAACTTTCTGTAGAAAGGCCAGATATGACAAGAGCTAATACAAAGGCAGTTGGCCCTGGTAAGGCCACTATCTCTATATTTTCTTCAATACACAACTTTATTATATCTTCACCAGGATCGGATATGCCTGGCATACCTGCATCTGTAACAAGGGCAATATTTTTTCCCTCTTTTAGCTTTTCTAATAATACTTCCCCTTTTGTAACTTTATTGTGTTCATGGTAGGATATGAGGGGCTTCTTTATATCATAGTGATTAAGTAGCTTTATAGTCCGCCTAGTATCCTCTGCTGCAATTAAATCTACTTCTTTTAATACCTTAATAGTCCTTAAGGTTATATCCTCTAAATTGCCTATAGGGGTAGGGCATATGTATAGTATCCCGTAAGCCATATTCATTCTCCTCTTATAGTTAGCTTTATACTATTATAACAGTATACCATTATTATTGACAATTTATATAAAGAAGGAAGCCACAAAAGGCATATAGGATTAAAGCTAACAGCATAATTATATAGAGCCATTTTACAAAATCATAGAAAGGAACTTATAAAGAAAATAATATCTTCTTGAATAAAACTATCATAAAAAAGAGACCCTTATGTAAAAAATAGGGTCTCTTTTTTATCTCTATTCTTCTGGTTGAGGTGCATCTACTGGACATACGTTTGCACATGCGCCACATTCGATGCATTTATCAGGATCAATAACGTATTTATCATCTCCAGCACTGATTGCTTCAACTGGGCATTCTGCCTCGCAAGCACCACATGCTATACACTCATCAGTGATGTAATATGCCAAATCTTTCACCTCCCAATAGAGCTTGTCTATAACCACCTATTACATTTTATCAAATATTCATCCATAATTAAAGCATAAAATGATTAGTTGGACATATTTTATCAAAATTTGTCCAAAGGGAGGTGAAAACTTAGTTTTATTCTATTTCTTCTTCCTCTTCACACTTACATTCCTCTTCTTGGGTAACTATTATCTCGTCTACTCTGTAGTTGTGCAGCTCCTCAGTGCCGTCCTCCATCTTTATCCTGACTTTTACCATTTGAAGAAGAGTATAGGTTTCCTCTATTGTCCCTTGACCTAGAGGGGTCAGTACTATAGTACCAACATTAGGCATGTTGGCTAATAGTTCTTGATAAGTATCATGTTCAAATTTTAAGCAGCACATAAGCCTTCCACAAAGGCCAGAAATTTTAGTAGGATTTAATGACAGGCTTTGATCCTTAGCCATTTTTATGGAAACAGGTTCAAACTCTCCTAAAAACTTATGGCAACAGGTTACCCGGCCACAAGGTCCAAGGCCTCCAATCATTTTTACTTCATCTCTTACTCCAATTTGCCTAAGCTCTATCCTTGTCCTAAATATAGCTGCCAAATCCTTTACTAATTCTCTAAAATCTACCCTGCCTTCAGCTGTAAAGTAAAATATTACCTTATTATTATCAAAGGTATATTCTACATCTATTAACTTCATAGGAAGGCCGTGTTCAGCAATTTTTTCCTCACATATATAGAAGGCACTTTCCGCTTTTTCTAAATTTTTCCTATGGATTTGGTGGTCTTCTTCAGTGGCCACACGGATAACCTTCCTTAGGGGAGAAACTATTTCATCTTCTTCAACTTGTTTTGGCCCTACTATTACATGGCCAAATTCTATTCCCCTTATAGTTTCTACTATTACATGGTCATCCTTTTTAATATCCAGTTCACCAAGATCAAAATAGTATATTTTCCCTGCTTTCTTAAATCTCACACCTACAACTGTTACCATATATATTAAACCTCCTGTATCTTCAAAAGCATAGTTTCTATAGCCAGTTGGAAGTTAACATTGCTTTTTATGTGGTCTTTTGTTTTTATTACATATTCTATTATATCATTAATCCTATTCTTATTTATAAAACTTTGGCTGGATAATAATTGAATTTTATCCTTATTTACTATTAAGTTGGAATTACCTAGTTCCTTATATATTATTAAATCTCTAAACCAGTAGAGGATTATATCCATTATACTGTCTATAGAGTCCTTGTTTTCTACAAAGAAGTTTACAGAGTTCATTATATTCATCTTATCTCCAGTTAATATATTGTGAATAGTATTTAATGTATTTTCCCTCATATTGAAAAATTCTTCTGACTGGCTTAAGTATATAGCTTTCCCTACAGAACCTTTAGTAAAATCAGCAATAAATTTAGCTTCTTCTGTGGATTTATTGTACTTTTCCTTAAGAAGCTTTATTATCTTTTTGTTTTCTACAGGGAAAAATTTAATCACCTGGGCCCTGGATAGTATTGTAGGTATGAGGCTGTTCATATTGGAAGTGATAAGTATTATATTTATATAAAGGGGAGGCTCCTCTAAAGTTTTAAGAAGCTCATTTTGGGCCTCTATACCCATCTTGTCACATTCATCTATTATGATAAGCCTCCTTTCACTTTCTAAAGGAGCTATAGCCATAGATTTTACAAGCTCATCAATCCTCTTCTTTGGAATCAAATCCTTTTCAGGTTCAATAAGTTCCAAATCAGGATGGTTAAAGTTATCAAACTTTAAACAAGAATTACAGCTATTACAAGGTTCTAAGCCCTTTTCTTTACAAAGCAAGGTCTTAGCAAAAGCTAAGGCTACTAACTTCTTTCCTATGGCCTCCTCTCCTGAAAAAAGATAGCAATGGAATATGTGCCTATTTTTTATAGCATTTTTAAGTATTTCTATTACCCTTTCATGTCCTATTATATTATTAAAAGCCATATTATCCACCTTTACTATAACTTTTTATATCCCTGGGCATCCAATATGAATAGGTTCGCTCCACCTACTATTACTTCCTCTTTTCTCTTTTTTGCCTTTTTCTCCTTACAATTCTCCTTAATTATATTTACAACCTCATCTACCTTTTCATCTTCTACCCCTATCAATAAAGTAGTATTACCTGTTTTTAAAAAGCCTCCTGTTGAAGATAGTTTGGTAGCCCTATACTCCTTCTCTGTAAGTTGATTTATAATTTTATTTGAAAAATCATCTTCTAATATGGCAATTATAAGCTTCATAAGACCCCCTCCTATTAGAGTCTAATATGTCTTTCCACATCCAATATGAATATGGTTGCTCCTCCTACCCTTACTTCTAAAGGATAAGGTATATAAGTATCTCCTGGCATAGTTACAGAAAGCAAGGAAGTAGTAATAGTTCTAGTTTTACAATTGTTTTCTATTATATTCAACACATCATCTACCTTTTCATCTTCTACCCCTATTAGCAAAGTAGTATTACCAGCCTTCAAAAAACCTCCTGTTGATGCTAATTTGGTTACACTGAATTCATTTTCAGTAAGTTCATCTATAAGGCTTGGTGCATCTTGGTCTTGGACTATAGCCACTATAAGTTTCATATTATCCCCCTCCTTTTTAGGAAATCTCTAATAATTTTTTTAGTTTCTTCGAATACCTCTTCTTTAGATTTGCTTGCATCTACTATCTTTATATTGTTTCCATAGGTTTTTATTAGCTCCATATATCCATCGTATACCCTTCTATGGAAAGCTTTCCCCTCCCTTTCTAATCTGTCTCCCCCTTTTTTACGGGTTTTCCTAAGAAGAGTAGTAGCTGGATCTACATGGAAGAATAAAGTCAAATCAGGCCTTATCCCCTTTATAGCAAAATCATTTATCATCATTACTTCCTTGATTCCTAAATTTCTACCCACTCCTTGATAGGCTAAACTAGAAAGTATAAATCTATCACAAAGGACTACTTTTCCTTCCTCTACAGCTGGAAGTATTTTTTCCCTAAGGTGTTGGCCTCTAGCTGCTGCATATAATAGGGCTTCTGTTTCTGGAATCATATTTTTATTCCTGTTATCTAGTAAAATCTGCCTTATATCCTCACCTATTTTAGTGCCTCCTGGCTCTCTTGTTTCTATAAAAGCTATATTTTCCTGCCTAAAATATTCAGCAATCATTCTAACCATGGTAGTCTTTCCTGAACCATCAGGTCCTTCAAAAGCTATGAATACTCCTTTCAATATTTGTCATTCCCTTCTTCGTTTAACTACTTTTATCTTTTCTCTATTATAGCCTATCAGCCCTACAATTTCTATACTTTTATCCAGGGCTGTTTGGATATAAGCTACTAGTTCTTCAGTAATCAATTCTCCTGGACAGATAAGGGGAACTCCTGGAGGATAAGGGGTTATGAAGGTTGCTGCTATCCTTCCTATACTATCCTTTAAATGGATTATTTCTTTTGGAGAGTAATAGGCTTCATATATGGGCAGCTTTATTTTAGGTTTTGGTATATATGGAGCTTCTTGCTTTTCCTTTCCTTTAGTAGATACTTGACTAGCTATCTCCTTTACTGCCCTAAGTAGCCTTTCAAAATCTTCAGCTTCATTCATAACACTAGTAAGGGCAAGGGCATAGTTAAAGTCTGCCATTTCCATGTATATGCCAAAATGCTCCATTAATATTTGGCTTAATTGGGTACCAGTCACACCTTCTATCCCTAATAATACTTTGGTAATATCCTTATGGTAAATAGTCCTATCTTCCTTATCTCCTGTAAATACTATAACCTTATCTATAGCTTTTAAAGCTTCTGTTAGTTTATATATATAATCTATATTCCTATTTAGCTTCTCCTTACCCTTCTTTTCCATATAAGCTCTAGCTAACTCTAGGGAAGCCATAAATAGATAAGAAGGGCTAGTAGTCTGATATAGACTGGACATCTCCTCTAACTTCTCTATATCAACCCTATCACTTCCTACATGGAGCATAGAGGTTTGAGTAAAGCTGGGTAAAGTCTTATGGGTACTCTGGACTACCAAGTCTGCACCTGCTTTAAGGGAGGATATTGGCAATTTATCAGAAAAGACAAAGTGGCTACCATGAGCTTCATCTACTAAAAGTAGTTTATCATGCTTATGGACTATTGCTGCTATTTTCTCTATGTCTGAACAAATTCCATAGTAGTTAGGATAGGTAATAACTACTACTTTTATATCCGGCTCTTCCTTTAGCTTCTTATCTATTTCTGCAGGGTCTACCCCTGTATATAAGTGATACTTCCTATTATAATTGGTATATATGTATTCTGTCCTAAGCTTGTTTAGTATTGCCCCATTATATACTGACTTATGGGCCTCCCTTTGGATTAATATCTTGTCTCCTGGCTGTGTTAATGTGGCTAAGGCTATGTATATGCCTGTAGTAGTTCCCCCTACTGAATATATGGTCTTCTTTGCCCCGAAGGTCTCTGCCGCTAATTCCTGACTTTCCTTTATTATTCCTTCAGGAGCATGAAGGTTGTCTAGACCTGGAAGTTCAGTTGTGTCTCCAAAGGGGACTAACTTTGCCCATTCTATAAGTGTGTTCTTCCCTTTATGGCCTGGTGTATGGAAGGATACCTTTTCCTTATCTATCAGCTCAAGAATTTTATTTAAAATTGGTGTTTTCATATCTATCATCCTTATCTGTTAAGTTTGTATTAATTAGTACAAAAAACTTAACCCTGTTTATTCTACAGGGTTTACAAAAGTTCTTTCGTATTTATAATTTTTCAGTATTGTCTTTACTATTTCTTTATAATAGTCATATTTTTCACAGGCTACAGAAACATTGGCTATTTCTTGAAAACAATCTTCACATATGATACTTCCTAATAATTCCATTGTATTTTCCGCTTCCAAACCACATATATCACAATACACAAAATCAACTCCCTGGCATCTTTTTATCAAATTATTGTCATTCTTGCTATATATTATTCACTAATTTTTCCTTTGTGCTTGCCAGGTTTAGATTTTAATATATCACATTTATCTTATGTCCACAATTGGAACATTTGCCATCTTTAATTCCTGTAACCTGACCTATTGTAGTTCTGTTTACCAATTCAATTGAACAGGAAGGACAATAGGTATTCCTATCTATTCCCATAACATTGCCTATATAAACATAGCGTAGGTGCTTTTGGGCTATTTTTTTAGCCTTCATAAGGGTATCATAGCTTGTAGGGGGTAAGTCCATCTTATAAGCAGGGAAATACTTGTTTAAATGTAAGGGAATATTCTCATCTATTTCAGCTAGCCAGCTGGCTAAGTATTCTATTTCATCTTCTGAGCTGTTTAGCCCATCGATTATCAAATTGGTTACTTCCACATGGACTTGTTTTGCAGCCATCTTAATAGTTTTCAATACCGGTTCTAATTTTCCTTTACATATTTTAGTATAAAAATCCTCCTTAATAGCCTTTAAATCTATATTCATAGCATCCACATAAGGAAGCAATTCTTTCAAAGGTTCTTCATTTATATAGCCGTTGGTAACCAATACGTTTTTCAAGCCTCTATCTTTCATTAATTTACACATATGGAAAACGTATTCATAAGAAATACTAGGTTCATTATAGGTATAAGCTATGCCAATAGAACCTCTAGCTTTGGCTAACAACAATATGTCCTGGTCTTCTATTTCTATGGCCATAGATTTCTTCTGAGATATTTCCCAGTTCTGACAAAAGTCACATTTTAGATTACAGCCGTAGGTACCTATGGACAATATATTACTGCCAGGATAGAAGTGATATAGGGGTTTTTTCTCTATAGGATCGTAAGCATAGGATGCAATTTTGCCATAGTTTAAGGAGATTAGGCTCCCCCCAACATTCTTTCTCACCCTACAGACTCCCAAATCTCCCTCTTTAATAACACAGCCATGGGGACAGAGCTTACACTTGACAAGATTGTCTTCCTTCTTTTCATAGTACATTGCTTCCATTATGAAACCTCCTAATGATGTCTTATAACTTCAAAGCGTTCTATATTATAATCTTCGTCTTCCCTAATGCCAGCCTTTCTAAGGGCTATCCTTACTTGTTCTTCAGCTGTATCTATGCCATCTAAATTAGGAAGTAATAGACCCCTTCTAAAGCCTTTAGATACTATTACACCATACCTTTTAGGATCTAATTCATTTATTGATGAAACAGGCTCTGGCTCCTTTAATACATCTACTGAATAGACTAATTTGGGCAATTCTTCTTCAGTTACAGGTGCAAACCTAGGATCTTCAGTGCCAGCACTTATGGCATTTTCTATTATCTCTTCTGCTAAATTTTTTCTAACAGGTTCAATGGTACCTATACAGCCTCTTAAGACTCCATCCTTTTCTATAGATACAAAAACTCCACTTCTCCTATTGAGAAACTCTTCCCCTAAGTCCTCTGGTACTTTTAGCCTTTCTCCATATTTTATATAGTGTTCTAAGCTTTTTCTAGCTAGCCTTACATAAGGATCTTCTTTTTCCCTTATCTTTTCAATTTTTTCCCTTTCTTTTCTCTTAAGCTTTCCATAAATTCTTCTACTGTCATCCCTTCCAATAGGTACAAATCTAGCATTACAATAGCCTACACCAAAAGGCCCTTCATAGGATAGGACTTCTGCCTCTACCTTATAGCCATCTAGAAAACCTGCCAGTACTATTAAAGACCTAAGGGCACATTGGCCAGCCTTCTCTGCTAAAACCGAATCAAAAGTGACAACTTTTTCAAAGTCCGCCTCTTTTAATAGATTAATCAGCTTTTTATCAAATTCAGGTCCATAGGGGGAATAGGAATAAGGGCCTGAATTAGATAATCTATGGGATAGGTCCCCGCTGGCTATAAATACTACATCTTCATTAGACTCAAGTACAGCTTTCTGGATTATATGGCCAAACTTGTAAAGCTTCTCAGGGGATAATAGGCCGTAGGTTATGTGTACAAGCTTGTAGGCATGGTACTCCTTATTTACAAAATACAAGGGAACCAAGGTGCCATGGTCTAATTTTAGGCTTAATTGATAAGCTCTAGCTAACTTTTTGTCAATCTTAGCTATTGGTATATTTTCCTTTTCACTTTTATTTATTATATCCTTTACCAATTCCAAATTGTTTTCAAAACTAAAGCTTATATCTCTACTTCCAAAATCCCCAAAATCCCCTTCCAACTTTTCTTCTACTGATATAGATATGGCATCACTAAATAAAGGACCGTGGGGAGTTACTACAAGGATTGTAGTAGGTCCCTTTCCCTTTATATCCTTAGCTAAATCCTTACTTCCTTCAATAGTTTTTGCAGCAGCTAGCCGCCTTTCTCTTCCTATCTCTTCTATTATTATAGGAGGATGGGGAAATAGGTAGCCGGACAGTATATTACCCATTTTATCACTCCCTATTCCCTATAAATTCAAAAAAATTCTGTAATTTATTACTTCCATTTTAACTTATAATAATACAAATATCAACAAAAAACAGATAGACTAAAAGCCTATCTGTTTTTATTCTTCTTCCTTATCATCAACTACTGGTACATCTCCAGCATCCATTTCTTCTCCTTCTGTTTCTTCTGTCTCTTCCTTAGTTGGTGCTATTAAGTTGGCCACCAGCTCATCTGGCTCGTTTAATACCGTTATATTTTCATCCTTATAAACATCTAAATCAGAAACATAAATTGGGCTATTAAAATCTATATTAGATACATCTACAGTTACTGATTCAGGGATATATTTAGGTAAGCATTCAATTTCGATTTCATCTAGTTGTTGGATCAATACAGAAGGTTGTTGTCTTATTTTTTCTCTTCCGACAAGTACAATAGGAACGGTTAATCTAACAGTTTCACTCATGTCGATCTTTTGGAAGTCTACATGCATATATTCATCTTTGATTGGATTTACTTGTATTTCTTTAATTATAGCAGGGATAGTTTTCCCTTCTAATTCTAAATCTATTAGTGCAGTAGTTCCTGCAGTTTTATATACCTTTTGAAGACTACCTCTGTCTACTTTAATATGTCGTGGTTCTTCTTCCTTTCCATATATCACCCCTGGTATCATGCCAGCTTTTCGCAATTGGTTTGCCTTATTCTTTCCAAGTTCAGTTCTTTCCTGTACTTGAAGTTTAATTGCTGCCATGATTTTCCCTCCTTAATTAAATTTGTATTCCCTTACACTATATATATCAAATATTTCTGACATTTGCAAATGCTGATTATGTTTTATCTTGTAGTATTAAAGCATAAATTGTAAAACTATCAGTAATATGATGCCAGGTATTCCTAAAACCCCTGCAATTATAGCTGTCAGCGGATTAATGGTAATATTAATGCCAATAAAACTTCCTATTAAATTGACTATTAATAGAAGGATTCCACCTAGTATGCCATTGATTATCAATTTGATTATTAACCTTATGGGTATTACCAATAACATGCCTAAAATATACAATAAAAAAAGACCAAATAAAAAGGCTAAAACTACACCTATATCTACCATGAATATTCCCCCTTTATTATTCCTATTATATAATAATGGACATGAGAAATATTTATTACTTATTTGTAATCTCTTTTGCCTTTTTTAAAAAATAGGAATACTTTATCTTAGAGGCCTTAAGTTCATATATGGCATAGTCGATTAAATCTGGATCGGTTACCCACTCAAAATATTCTTCACTTATCTTCCATTCTTTATGGGCATCCTTTAAGCCTTCAAGTATATGTTCTTCTTCAGTTTTTTCATTGTTAAAGCTCTTAGATAATAGATGTACATATGTAATTATCTTCTGGGCCTTTTCTTTGTAAAAGTTTTTATCCTTAAGCATAAAAATAACCCCCTACAGCTTTTATTTTTATCTTTGACATAATTGTAGGGGATTATACTATTACCTTTGACACCAGCTATTACATTTTCTATGTTTATTGTTGCAATATACATCTACCGAATTGCAAATAGGACAAATTTCCCTATCCTTTGGATACTGGATAGTATAGGTAGTATTACAGCTTTTACATTCAATTTTACAGTTGACAGTTTTAAAATGGCCTCCTGTAATATTTATAGTAAGGCCATTAGTTAAGGCAAGGGCAACCTTTTTTCTAGCACTATCAATTATGTTTTGGAAGGTTTGCCTTGATATTTCCATCCTATCTGCACATTCTTCCTGGGTTAAGCCTTCAATATCCTTTAGTCTCATGGCTTCTAACTCTTCTAGGGTTAAATCTATACAAACTATATTACCTTCACTTTTTCCCGAGGGTACAAAGCTAGTTATATCAGGAAAAAATTCAATCTTTCTACATCTAGTAATTCTAGCCACACTAATTCCCCCAATACCTGCTAGTTCCCTTGGTCAATTATTCTATTAGCTATCTTTTCAAAGGTAGACTTAACTTCTTGGCTTAAATTTTTACTTCCTTCCTTTGGAATATTAGCTATACCTTTTACCATTGGAAGCTCTCCTAACAGTTCTAGCTGGTATTCCTTTAGGAAATTGGAAGTGTTCTCTCCATCAAATATCTTGATTTTTGTATTACAGTCTGGGCACATTACATAACTCATATTCTCTACTACTCCAAGTACTGGTATGTTCAAGGTATTAGCCATATTAACAGCCTTGGCTACTATCATGGATACCATATCCTGAGGTAAGGATACTATAATCAGGCCTGTAATAGGTATAGATTGCATAACAGTCAAGGCCACATCTCCTGTTCCTGGGGGCATGTCTATTATCAGGTAGTCTAATTCTCCCCATATAACATCAGTCCAAAACTGTTGAACTATCCCTGATACTATAGGGCCTCTCCATATAACAGGCTTGTCCTCATCATCTAATAATAGGTTTAAACTCATTACCTTTATTCCATCTTCTGTTACAACAGGAAGCATACCTTCACTATTAGCTACAGCCCTTTCCTTGTCTACCTGTAAAAGCCTTGGTATGCTAGGGCCTGTAACGTCTGCATCCATTACTCCAACCTTATAGCCTTTTTCATTTAACTCCTTAGCTATCAATGTGGCAACGGTAGATTTTCCAACTCCACCTTTTCCGCTCATTACTCCAATTATGTTCTTAACGTGATTATTTGGGTTGTTCTTAATAGTGCAAGTATCTTGAGAATTACAATTGTTTCTTGAAGGGCAGTTACTACAATCGGCCATATTATTCATCCCTTTCTCTATAATTGGCATATGCCAATTATATTGTATATTTATTTCGTATAGATGTCAATAAGTCCTGTCCTAATTAATAAAAAAACCAGCATAGATTTTATATGCTGGTTTTCATATTTATAGCCTATATCTTAAATCTAGCCACCAACTGGTGTAGCTCTTCTGCCAGTTCAGATAAGCTATGGCTGGCGTTGGCAATTTCTTCAATGGAAGCAGTTTGTTCCTCTACAGCTGCAGAGCCTTCTTCTGAAGCTGCTGCATTCTCTTGGGCAATAGAAGATAGATGCTCTAGTACATTTAGAATCTCTTCTTTTGCCATATTCATCTCTTTACCAGACTTGGTCAACTCCTCAATTGCAACTACCACTTCCTTCATTGCTTCTTCAATTAGTTCATACCTTTTCCTACTATTTTCAACCCTTTGGGCTTGTTCTTCTGTAGTTTCAGTTGCAATATTCATAGTATTAACAGCCCTTTGAGTATTAGATTGGAGTTCGCTAACAATTTGGTTAATGACCCTTGTAGATTCTTTCGATTGTTCAGCAAGTTTTCTTATCTCATCAGCCACTACTGCAAAACCTTTACCAGCATCTCCTGCTCTAGCTGCTTCTATGGCAGCATTTAAGGCTAGAAGGTTTGTCTGTTCAGCAATAGCTTCAATCAACTTGCTAGCTTCTCCAATTTTATTAGAGCTTTCATTGGCTTTCAAAATAGTGGAATGGATAGCCTTCATCCCCTTCAGATTTTCTTCTGTAATTATACTCAGACTGTTAATATCTGCTAGTCCATCTTTTACCGTTTCTGTTACTCTGTCTGTTACTTTATTTACATTGCTAATATATTGTTCTACTTTCTCAATGGTATCTCCTAATTCTGTTGCTTTTGCTGTACCTGTTTCTGTTTGATTTGCTTGCTCACTAGCACCATGGGCCATATCTTCCACCGTCTTTGCTACTTCTTGGGCAGTAATTGATGTCTGTTCAGAAATAGCAGTCAGCTCTTCAGAGGATGCTGCCACCTGCTCTGAAAAGTTATTAATTTGGTTTATTATTTCCCTTAAATTGTTAGTTAAATTCTGCATTGCATTAGCCATTATTCCAATCTCATCTTCTTTTTTCAGATAAGTAGGGTCTATATCTTCAGATATGTCTAAGTTTCCAAGCCTAGTTAAAACATCACTGGATGCTAAAATAGGCTTACTTATGGTATTACCAACTAAATAAGTAACAATAATGCCAATTACTAGCACAATTGCTACTATCATTATGATCATTTTCTGCATCATAGGCAATGCATGTAAAACCTCATCTTCAGTGCCAGTAATTACAAAAGTCCAATCGATTCCCTCAATAGATGCATAGCCTGCATAAACAGATTTATTATCATATTCATAATTTACTATCCCTTGGTCTTCTGATAAAATCTTTTCTATTACTTCTGCCATAGGAGCTTGTGAGGGATCAGACTTAGCTTCTTCGATAGCATTTTTTTGACCAAATACAAATTCCGTATTTGGATGGGCAATTACAGTTCCTTTTGCATCCAATATGTATCCATAGCCCTCTTCCCCATATCCAATGTCCATAATAGTTTTAGTTAAGTCCATACCATCTCTTAAGCCAATTACAGCACCTACTATTTCTCCCTTTACTTCAATAGGTACAGCTTGGGCTAAAACTAATTGGTTAGTTTCTTTGCTAGTGGTAAAGCTAATAGCATTATCCTCACGTTGTAAGGCTCTTAAGGTAGGATCATCTTCAGGCAATTTTGTTACATCCCCACTTGTATAGTATACAGTTCCATCCTTGTGAATAATACCAAGTCTATAAAACTCAGTATCTCCTATCATATCAAGCAAAATTGCTTGCTGCTTTTCCCAATCCATTCCTTTTATTTCTTCAATATTAGCTATTGCCGCCAAAGTAGCTCTATTGGTCTCTAACCTGCTCTTTTCTAATTTTGCTGCTTCTTGAGCTAATTTAACTAAATGTCCTTCCGCTTCCTCTACTAGGGTTCGGTTTGCTATTACGACAGACAAGCCCCCTATTATAACAGAGCAAAAAAATAACAATGTTGCAAATAAAAAAATCAGTCTAGTTTTTATGCTCTTAGAATTTGTTTTCATTTAGAATTCCTCCTTTGCAACATTTTAATTATACATTTAGCATAATTGCCAAATTCTACATTATTTTTACATAATGGTATACTAAATTTAAATAAAATGCAATATTGTATATTAAAAAGAGCCAGAGATAAATACTCTGGCTTTTTTTATACTAAAAATAACTAAGGAGTATCTACTGCAACTGTTTCCTTTGTATTAAATGGCCTGGCTAAGGAAAAGAAGATATCGGAAAAAAACCAGCAAAAAGTTTTAGAAGCAGCAAGAAAGCTTAATTACCAACCAAGCGCCTAAAACTTTCTGATAATAGACAATATACTGTAGGCATTTATTGGGCTTTTGACTATCATACTTTTTTTTGGCTAGATTTCTAATGGGGGTACAAGATGAGATTTTAAAAAATAAATATCCTATTGATATAGTTATATGTCCTTTTGAGAATGGAAAACTCCATTTAAAAAAAGAACTATTTGAATTTAGCTCCCATAATGCAGCTATTATTGCTGCTACTTCTTATAAGGATATAAAATATTTAATCCTAATATGCCAGTTGTACTATTTAATCGTTTTTTACATAACTATTATTGCGTAGGTATAGATAATATAAAGGCAGGAAGCAAAGCAGCCCTTTATTTTATAAATAAAGGCATAACAGATATAGCTGTAGTACGTTCTAAAGAAAGGTATTTAGCCATAGATATGAGATATAAAGGCTTTTTAGATACTTGGAATAAACATAAGCTAGAAATTAAAGAGGAAAATATAATATCTGCTAATAATACTATTGAAGGTGGAATAGAGGCGGCAGAAAAGTTTTTAAGTTTATCTAAGCCTCCTAAAGCTATTTATTGTGATTCTGATTATATAGCCTATGGCTTAGTCCATCTATTTAATAAAAAAGACATAAGGATTCCAGAGGATGTGGAAATAGTAGCAGTAGGATACATGTAAGATTGAATACAGCCTTTATAAAAATTCTACACTACAATTGTATATCTAGATGTTCCAATAGAAAAAATGGCTGTAAAAACCCTTAGGCTAGTATATGATATATTTGGAAATTTTACCCTTGACCATATAAAATTTTATCCTATTTATAGATATTTAACATCTAAATTTAATGCTAAAGCTTTTTGTCCTAGGAAGGGCTCATCTTTAGACTTGCCTATATAGTCTCCTCCAAACATAGAATAGAGTTCTCCTGAAAGGCTCAGCTGAGGAAGCCTTCCAATCAGCTTTTCTCCATCAGTTAGGAAAGCCAATTGTACTGGTGTGCCAAATACCCCTTCTTCAGTAAAATCTCCACCAGAGGCTATAAGGGCTACTACCCCTAACTGACCCCCTAGAAGTTCCTTTAAAGTTTTATCACTAGCTTCTACTTTGAAATTTCTAGGGGCTAGAGTAGGAACCGTATCATATTCACAAGAGGCACTTCCAGTTAAAGGTAGATTAAATTTATGGGCAGTTTTCTTATCAGTATATGGGCTTATTAGCCTGCCCTTTTCAATTAATGGATACTTAAAGCCCTTATTTACTACACCTTCTGCATCAAAGAATTCTACACTTGTTAAATCTTCCTTTTCTGCACTTTGGAATAGGGTAAAATTCTCATTGAACTTCTTATCTCCAATAAGGTCCTTAAATAGAGATGCTCCTGTACCTACCTTATAGCCATTTAGCTCTTCAATTATTTTGGAAAGGGGCATAATATCCTTATCCATAAATATTACAGGCATCTTGCCTTCATAAGGAAGTTTAACAGGGTTTTTGTAAGCAGCTAATGTTTCTCTTATTATTTCTAATAACTTAGTCCTGTTATAATTTCTATCAGCATACATTACAAAGGCATCAATAACATTTACAGAAGTATTTTCTTTTATTAACAGTCCTGCTGTTACAACCCTATCTTTATGTACTAAATCTAGCCCCACATCATTTGTAAGTCTAGTTTCCATTTCTGTAAGATATATTTTATTGGAAAATATAAATTCAGGAAAGTCTTCCCTCAATATACTTAACAATTCCTCCCCTTCATTAACAAATTCTTCTTCAGACAGAGTTTCCTCCCTATAATCTACTTCC
>CALBUB010000053.1 GCA_937967955.1 uncultured Bacillota bacterium
CCGAGATCTACACTCTTTCCCTACACGACGCTCTTCCGATCTAGTAAACAAGGGATAAAGGGTGATATCTACTTAACTGGAGGTCTTTGTGAATTAGAGCCCTTCATACAGCTTTTATCTGAAAAGATAGGTAAAAAAGTAAACACTAGCTCTCTTGCAAGATTTGCTGGCTCTATAGGGGGAGCTCTGTTAGCAAAAAATATTTAAGGATGGCTTTTGCCATCCATTACTTTTTAAATGGGAAGAAAAAGATGTACGAACTGTTAAAGAATATTAAGGACGTCCACGTAATGAGCTTGCCCCAAAGCCAAGGCAAAAACAAGATTTTGAATATTGGAAAGCAGAAGTATTAGGAACTTAAAAGAGTCTTTGAGGAAAAATTCAATGTAAAAATTACTAATGAAAAGCTTAGAGAAGCTATAAGAATAAGGAATAAAGAGAGAAAGATTCTTCTAGAATTTTATGAGCTAGGCAAATTAAATCCAATTCCAATAAGTGGCTTTGAACTTAATTCAGCAGTAGAAGCCGTAAAATATAGATTTGATAGAGAAGAAGCTTATAATGAAATAGAAAAAAGAACTTTAGAGTTAAAAGAAAAATATGAGAAAGAATTAAAAGGAAAAAAATCTATGAGGCCAAGGATACTAATAACTGGCTGTCCTACTGTTGGAGTTAGAGAAAAGATAATAAAGCAAATAGAAGAACTAGGGGCTGATGTAGTGGCCTTTGAAAATTGTAGTGGTCCTAAAGAAATGATAGGGTTGGTAGATGAAAGCCTAGACCCAATAGATGGAATAGCCAAGAAGTACCTAAATATAAACTGTTCTGTCATGTCGCCAAATCCTAATCGTTTTAGAATATTGGATGAAATGATAGATGAATATAGGATAAATAGAGTTGTAGAAATTATACTGCAAGCCTGTCATACTTTCAATATAGAATCTTACTACGTAAAGAACTTTGTTACAAAGGATAAGCATAAACCTTATATTTCAATAGAAACAGATTACTCAGAATTTGATTCAGGGCAATTAAAAACCAGGATTAATGCTTTTATCGAAATGCTCTAAAAATATTGGACCAGGTCGTGAAAACTGACCTGGCCTATTATCTTTGGTTAGTTTATTTCCATAGTCCTCTTATAATATCTAAATTTAATTCATTAAAATTATTTATAACTAAATCTGCTTGGGATAAATCCTGCTTCCCAGAGTCCATATTCTTTAATCCAATACACTTCATGCCAGCTGCCTTAGCTGCTTTAACACCATTTTCAGCATCTTCTATTACTAGACAGGCTTCAGGCTCCACTCCCATCTTTTTAGCTGCAGTTAAGAATATTTCTGGATCAGGTTTTCCCTTTCTTACTTCTTCACCACTTATGATAAATTTCATGTACTTACTCAAGCCAAACCTTTTTACAACAGCATCAACTACTTTCCTGTTATTAGAAGAAGCAATAGCCATTGGATATCCTTCATTGTGTAAAGTCAACATAAAAGCCATAAAGTTTTCAGTTAATTCTACTTCCCCAATCCTTTCTAGGAACCTTTCTTTTTTCATCTCAACTATTTCTTCAACAGAGGGCTCTAAATTAAATTCTTCTTTATATTTTTTCCATATATTATAGTCGGTAGTCCCTACAAAAGCTTCATGAGCTTTCTTATCAAATTTTCCTCCTAAGTCCTCAAGTAATTCTCCTTCAATTTCAAAATGTAGAGGCTCACTGTTTATGATTACTCCATCCATATCGAATATTACAGCTTTCAAAGTATCTCTCCTTTGTCCTTTTATAATAAGGTCCCCAGTTTCAAATTTTAATATATATTATAAAGGAAAACTAGTCAAATAATATAAAAAGCATCCAGCAAGCTGCTAGATGCTTAATTTAT
Organism: uncultured Bacillota bacterium; assembly: GCA_937967955.1. GTDB lineage: Bacteria > Bacillota > Clostridia > Tissierellales > Tepidimicrobiaceae > JAAYHX01. Next base: position 1,893 of record CALBUB010000053.1, read on the forward strand.
TTTGTCAATCTTTGCTGCAAGTATAAAGTCGTTTTCATGAAGGCCTCCTATCTTATGGGTCCAAAGCTCCAGAACTACCTTTCCCCAGGAAAGATGTATCACTGGATGATGGCCTTCTTCTTCAGCTAGTTTCCCAACCTTATTCGTAAACTCCAATGCTTCTTTAAAATCTTTAAATTTATAAGTCTTTTTCAGCTTTTTATTATCTATAACTTCCCAACCTTCCTTTAATTCTTTAATAAGTTCTTTTATTTCATCTTCATTCAATGTTGGAGCACCAATCCTACAAGGGATACATTTCTTATTGGCTAAATCAGACATAACTCACCATCTTTCCTTTCTTTATGGTATCTTATTAATACCCATTAATATGATTTTTATTATAAAGATTCTGAAATTTAGAAGGTAATTAATAAATATGTAGAGAATATATAAATATCCATAAATATAAGGGGGAAGCCTAAATGATAAAAAAGATGTGTGAGAAATATGGTAAAAAGAAAGTTTACAAAAAAACCTAGCCGAAAGCCTATGACTTTAGTCATTGGGATGAAGGCTTATTAGATAGGTGTTGGTTATCTAATGAATAATAAATACACACATAAAATATGTTT
>CALBUB010000054.1 GCA_937967955.1 uncultured Bacillota bacterium
CACCATAACCGGATCCACCACTATATTTTTTGCATCATATTCTAGTAATTTTTCTACTATGGTTTCTATAAGGGCTTTGTTGGCTACCATTCCAATCTTAATAGAGTCGGGATATATATCTTGAAAAATACAGTCTAACTGCTGTGCCAAAAATTCTGGAGAGGATTCTAAAACCCCATAAACTCCCATTGTATTTTGAGCTGTCAGGGCTGTAATGGCGCTCATAGCATAAAGACCATGGGCTGTTATTGTCTTAATATCTGCCTGAATACCAGCCCCTCCACTAGAATCTGAGCCGGCAATAGTTAATACTTTTTTCATAATGTACCTCCTATATCACCTTAATATTTTTTCTACTTGTATGCGAAGCTTCTCTGAAGCTTTTTTTGAATCTTTCTTGGCAAATATGGCTGAAACTACCGAAACTCCAGCTATGCCAGTACCTTTAAGCTGACTAATGTTTTCTTCATTAATACCTCCGATGGCTACTACAGGAATATTAACAGACTGACAGATTGCCTTTAAAGTTTCTATAGATACTAAAATTGCGTCATCTTTAGTGGAAGTAGGAAATACAGAACCTACTCCCAGATAGTCAGCTCCAGCCTTCTCTGCTAATAAAGCTTGTTCTACAGTTTGTGCAGATACGCCTAATATTTTATTAGGGCCTATTTTAGCTCGGGCTAAAGTAGCTGCCATATCCTTCTGACCTATATGGACTCCTGCTGCATCACAGGCTAAGGCCACTTCTACTTCATCATTTATTATCAGGGGGATATTGTATTTATCTGTTATGTCCTTAATCTCCTTTGCTAAAGCTATATATTCCTCCTTAGGAATATTCTTTTCTCTAAGCTGTATCATGGTAGCTCCACCTAATATGGCCCCTTCTACTTTCTCCTTTAGGCTATGCTTTCCTGTCATTGCTGAAGGAGTAATGGCATACAGCAATAGAGAGCTTTCTAAGCTTTCTTTATAGGCTTTCAACTTTCATGCCTCCTTTAAGGGTACTTGCATCCATTTTGCTTATTTCATCTATTAAATAGGTTCTTAAAGAAGAAGTACCTAAATTGTTTTCCTTTATCTTCCTATAACCTAATTGACCACTTAGTCCCATTAAGGTCACTGCTGCTGTAACAGCTTCTATTTCCTTTTCCCTATTGGCAGCCACAAAAGCAGCAATTATCCCTGTAAGCATACAGCCAGTACCAGTTATTCTTGACATCATAGGGTGTCCATTTCCAATTATATATGCTTTACTATCATTAGCTACTATATCCATTGGACCAGTAATAACAATTATGGAATCTAATCTTTTGCTCAATTTTTTTGCAAGTAAAACTGCCTCATTTAATGTATCTTCAGTAATCTTATCCTTTACATCTGCATCTACTCCCTTGGTTTGTCCACTGCCAGCATATAGGGTCTTAATTTCAGAAACATTTCCCCTTATTGCTGAAAATTTTATTTCATCCAATAGTTTAAAAGCTGTAGCTGTACGGAGTTTTGATGCTCCTGCCCCTACTGGATCAAGGACTACAGGATGACCTAAGGAGTTAGCCTTTTTTCCAGCCTTTATCATAGACTCAATAGTCCTTCCATTTAGAGTTCCTATATTGAGATAGGTAGCATTACAAATAGATGTTATTTCTTCTACTTCTTTGACATCATCAGCCATAATGGGAGAAGCACCACAGGCCAGTATGGCATTGGCCACATCATTTACTGTTACATAATTAGTAATACAATGGACCAAGGGGGCTTTTTCCCTAACATTTTCCAACAGCTTTCCAAACATTTATATGATCCTCCTTTCTCATATTAAAAAAAGGTGCACCTAAAATAGGCACACCTATAATTCGCATAAACAATTCCCTGCGTTGGCATTACCCACTTCAGGTTCAAAGGGTCGAAGTTAACAACTTCCTCTCAGCCCATCCCATGAGCTCCCCTATGTTGTATTAAATTTTTAAGATTAGTATAGCATAATACTTATATGATCTCAATATTATTTAGCATGTAGATTATGTAAAATCCTATATACTTGTGTATTTAACTATGTTTTTTCAATATTACAAATCTCCTTTTCCCTACCTTTTGCTTCTCCAATATTTTAAAAGACTTATTGGTAACCTTTTGCTTTTTATTCATACAAAGGCCTATTATAGTATCTTTCTGGCATAAATTGTACAGGGAATCTAGCATACTATCTAGACCTTCTTTTGTACCCTCCCAATTTACCATTTTTCCATAGGGTATATCAGCCATTATTATATCAGGATTAAAATGGATGGCTTTTAGTTCATAAATATCTGCTTGGAAGGTTTCAGTCTGTATTTGGTGGCTAAGTAGTCTCTTTAACCTTTCAGCACTTACTAAGGCTTCCTTATGGGACTGTTTACCATATTGTTGTACCAAAGCTTTTAACTCTTTAATCCTCCTTTCTATACCCTTATGGCTTAATAAAGCTAGGTTCTTCTCTGCAATTTCAATAAACTCCTTATTAATATCACTACCAATTAATGAACTAATAATACCTTGATTTAAAAAGCCTAATACGGTTAACATATAGCCTACACCACAACAACAATCGTACAAAACTATATCCTTCTTCTTAGGAGAATACTCTAGACATCTTCTAAATATTTCTTGGGACAATCTTACTGGAAAATTGGTTACCCTTCTATGACCATATAAGACTCTACCACTGGAGAAATCCTCATAATTTCTATTTTCTGCATATTTGTATTCCATAATAAATCACCATTACTTTCAAATTACTTAAGACGGGGTCTTTCCTTTAAATAATAAAATATTGGAAGTCCAGCTAGGGTGATGATAATTCCTACTATAGAGTATAAAGGAGATGATAAAATGGTGCTGATTAATATATAAGCTCCACCTAATATGGCTACTATTGGAGTAAATGGATATAAAGGAACTTTATAAGAATTATTATCCACTGTTTTCTTTCTTCTCAATATAAATATACCAAAAACCCCCATAACAAAAAATATCCATAATACAAATACCAATAGGTTTGTAAGGGTGTTAAAGGTACCCGAAAAAATATATATAATTGCTAAAAGAGACTGAAGTATTAAAGCATTGGCAGGGGTACCAAAGCCTTGGTGAATTTTTTTGAGCTTTGATGAAAAGGGCAAATGGTTTCTTTCTCCCATAGCCAGTGGAACCCTAGCACCAGTTAAAAGGTAGCCATTTAAGGCGCCAAAAACGGATATTATAATACCTATCGTTATAAAAGAAGCTCCTCCACTACCAAACAGACGAACTGCTACAGCCGAGGCAGGAGTCCTTGATACAACTATTTCTTCAATAGGTACTACATTAATCATGGCTATATTCATTAGAGCATAAACGAGTATTACAGTTAAAACTCCAATAATTATTGCTCTAGGCATTTCCTTTGCAGGGTTTTTTAGCTCCCCTGCTATATTAGTAACACTTATCCAGCCATCATAAGCCCATAGGGTACCTAATAAGGCAGCACCGAAACCTGCACCTTCAGTTATAACTGTAGTAGTCCTAAAATCATGAACTTGGCCATTTATTAAACCAAATATCATAATTGCAAATATGGGTATGAGCTTGCCAACAGTGGAAATAGTTTGGATTATACCGCCAAATTTTGTTCCTACTATATTCATAATTGTTACAAATAATAAAATCCCTATGGCTAAAAGCTTCTGCTGAAAGTCAGTCATAGGAATAAGAAAAGTTGTATAGGTAGAAAAGGCTATAGCTAAAGCTGCAGCAGAAGCAGGATAGGATATCACTGTTTGTACCCAACCTAATAAAAAACCCCAAACCTCGCCATATAGCTCTTCTAGGTATACATATAAGCCTCCTGTTTTAGGGATGGCTGCTGCCAATTCTGCAATAGTTAAAGCAGAGGCCAATGTTATAATTCCTCCTACTATCCAGGCTAGTACTCCCATTATAGGAGAACCTGCATCATAAAATATTATACTTGGCTTAAGGAATATTCCTGAGCCTATTATCATTCCCACTACTATTGCAATGGCTTCTACAAATGTTATAGACTTATCTAGCTTATTTTCCTCCATTCGTACCCTCCTATTATTAATTAGTTAGTTTTTATTTATAATTATCTTTTCCTAAAATTAATACATAATTTGCTTAAGCTGTTACGGTAGATATTATAAAATTTTTATCCTAGCTTATCTAATTTTTGCAGCAATCTCCTATAAATGGAAACGTACTACAAAATCATACCATAATTTTGTGGATATTGCCAGATAAGTATCAATTTGGTTTCTCGTCACATATCCATTAAAGCCTCTGTAATATTGGAGTCAGCAATCCTAATATTGCCCCTAGTAAGCCTCCTAGCCAAGTTATAGCCTTTAATTCCCTATGGGCAATTTGGAGTATAAGCTCTTCTGTAAATGCCACATCATACCTATTGATTTCTTCTTCTACTATTTTAGAAATATTGAAAAACTCCAATAAGGTAGGCAGTCTGTTTTCTATGAATTTATCAAAAAGGCCCTTACTTAAAGCTATTATCTTATCAATAAAACTATTATCAAAATATATGGCAATTGCTGAGATAGGCTTATTTATCAACTTCCCTACCAAACTATCCACAATATTATAAATGTTACTATATAAATTTTTAGAGCTTACTATTTTTTCTATTTCCATAGAAATAATGTCTAAAAGGGCCTTTTGAATTTCTGCTTCCTGGCTCCTTACTGTTTCAGCTAAAATATCTACAACTTTTTTTGTAATTTCTTCATTAGAAATAATCCTTTTTACTTCTTGAACAAGCCTTGCTATTTCTTTCTCTCCAAATTTATACTTAACTTTTTCAACTACAGTGCTTACTCTGTTCTCCAATAATTTATCAATTAGAACTATAAGCCCATGTATAATATTTTCCTTAACTTCTGGCATACCTATATACTCTTTAAGCTTTATATACACAGTATTAGATATGGCCTCAGGGCTGATAAAAAAGGCTACTATTTTATTTATCTGTTGAGATACTATATTAGTAATGGAAGTTTTGACCTTTCTTTCCACCTCTGGCTCTTCCAGTATAGCCTTCAATATATTAACTATCTGCTCATCATTAGCCTTAATATACTCTTTTGCTGTAAATATTATTTCCTCGGGAACTACTTCCTTAAGTAACCTATCATCTTCAGTCAACCTAATAAGTTTCCCTTCTATAGCTTCTCCTAATAGGCTTTCTATCCTACTAGAGGTAGTCAAGTCCAAAAATAGCTTTTCCAACCCTTCATCCATAATTCCATAAAAGCTTGCTATAATTTTGTCTAAAAGCTTTTCCTTTATAAATTTCACCACTGCCTTCCTAAAGCTAGACTTTTTAATTTCTCTACATATAAAAGCAGTTAATTTTTCTTTCACTCCATCTACTATTCCCTCAGCTTCTTCATTAAGAAAAGCTTTTATAGATCTATCTTCCCCTTTCAATTTATTCATACTAGCCTCTATCCTATCCCTTATGTGAACTTCTAAATCAGTGCTGACTAGCCAATTTTTAATTGCTCCAGAAGATAGAAGGTGTTCTCCCACCACTTCCCCTACCTTTTTAGCTATTCTATCTTTTTCCTTTGGAATAAGGCCTGGAGTAAAGGGAAGGGAATATCCAAAAAGCCTTTTCTCTTTATGAGGCCTAAATAGCATCTTTATGGCAATCCAATTGGTAATATATCCTATTATTCCTCCTACTAGTACTGGTATTATAAATTTCACTTTGTCACCCCTTGATAATTTGTTTCCTTATTATTTTCCCACATTAAGTTAATATATAGCAAGAAATAGTATTATTAATGATTAATAGAATATTTATTTGAACTCAGTTAAGAATAATAAATGAGGAACATGTATATAGGAGGCTTGGTTAATGACAAATTTAGAAAAAGCTATAGATAGGATAAAAATACTTGAATGTCCAACTGGAGAGTTGGAGGAAAGACTTGTAAGTATATTAGAGGATTATAAAGTTGCAAAAAGGGATGAAATATTGATAAAAAGAGATAGAGAAGCAGATAAGGGGGATTTAAAAGCCTACAGAGTTGGATTTAAAGGGGATAAAGAAAATTCCCTATTAGTTTTTGCAAAGGCTGGCATGGATGACTATGTGATTAAAGTATTTGAAGTAATATATTAGTTTTATAAAAGGGTCAGATTTAATCTAGTAATAAAATATTAAACCTGACCCTTGAATCTAATATTGTAGTACTTTAGATAGAAAATCTCTAGTCCTTGGATGCTGTGGTTTTTCAAACAGTTCCTTTGCACTGTTTTCTTCTACAATTTCTCCATCAGCCATGAATATAACCCTATCTGCTACCTGTTTTGCAAAGGCCATTTCATGGGTTACTACTATCATGGTCATACCTGTCTCTGCTAGATATTTCATTACACTTAATACTTCTCCAACCATTTCTGGATCTAAAGCTGATGTAGCTTCATCAAATAGCATTATTTCCGGCTCCATAGCTAGGGCTCTAGCAATGGCAATTCTCTGCTTTTGTCCTCCTGATAAGGAATTAGGATATGCATCCTTTTTGTCCAATAGATCCATTGTTTTAAGCAGCTCCATGGCCTTCTTCTCAGCTTCATCTTTAGTAAGCTTGCCCGTTAAAAGGGGAGCCAACGTTATATTCTCCATTACCGTTTTGTGGGGAAATAGATTAAAATGCTGGAAAACCATACCTATCTTCTGCCTAATCCTATCTATATATTTACCTGCTTTTGCTATATTTTCACCATCAATGTATATACTACCAGATGTAGGTTCTTCCAAATAATCAATACACCTTACTAGAGTACTCTTTCCAGAACCAGAAGGCCCTATTAATGCCACAACTTCACCCTTTTTTATTTCAAGGTTTATATCTTTTAGTACGTGTTTTTCTCCAAAATATTTATTTAAATTTTCTATTTTAATCACTGCGTGACAATCTCCTTTCCAATGCTCCTATCAGCCGAGATAGGGTAAAAGTAATTATAAAATATATTACTGCTACTATTATTAAAGGGTTGAAAGCTTGATAGCTGGTGCTTTGGACTATCTTGGATGCATACATTAAATCTGCTACACCTATAGTAGAGGCTACTGCTGTCTCTTTTATCAAAGTGACAAATTCATTTCCTAAGGCTGGGAGTATATTCTTTATAGCCTGGGGTAGTATTATATGCCTCATAGTTTGTCTATTGGATAGCCCTAAGCTTCTGCTGGCTTCCCACTGACCTTTGTCTATTGACTGTATGCCTGAGCGGATTATTTCCGCCACATAAGCTGCACTATTTAAAGAAACAGCTATTAAGGCAGCCAAAAAGCCATCCATACTCATACCCATTACCACATAGCTTCCAAAGTAGACTAGGGCAATTTGCACCATCATAGGAGTGCCACGAAATACTTCAATGTATGCAGTAGATATACTGCTTAACAGCTTATATTTTGACATCTTCAACAAAGACAGGAAAGTTCCCAGTAAAACTCCTGCAATAAGGGATAAAAAGGATAGCAACAAAGTTACTTTAATTCCTGTTATATAGTAATGTTTATATTCTAGAAATAACTCTACAATGAACAACTTTACTCCTCCTAATCATTAAGCTTGCTAGCTTCAACAAACCATTTTTCTAGTAGACCTTTTGCTTTAGCATCAGCTATTATTTCATTTAGCTTTTCTGTTAATTCATCATTGCCCTTCTTTACAGCTATTGCTATACCTTCTGAACCAACATCAAGGGTAATTCCTTCAACTACCATTAAATCATCATTTTCCTTTGCAAAAGCTTCAGCTACTTGCTCTTCCATTATGGCACAGTCAATCTTCCTAGTTTTCAGATTCATAATTATATCTGGATTTGAATTTAAGCTTAGTACCTCTGCATTTTCTATAGTTGTTTTAGTCATTTCTTCTTGAGTAGTTCCAATTTGCACTCCTATCTTTTTACCATTTAAATCTTCTATCGTACTAATCTTATCTGCATCATCCTTATGGATTAATACAGCATGGGTAGCTTCATAATAAATATCTGTAAAGTTAGCCTCTTTTTCTCTCTCAGGAGTTGGATTCATGCCAGCAATTACAATATCCAACATTCCAGTTGATAAGCCACCTAATAGCTTATCAAAATCCATATCCTTTATCTCCAACTCTACCCCTAGTTGTTCCGCTATATATTTTGCAAGTTCAATATCAAAACCAACTATCTCATCTTTTCCATCGATCATCTTATGGAATTCAAAAGGTGGATAATCAGCGCTAGTTCCAACAATTATCTTACCCTTTTGTTTAATACCTTCCAATGTGTAACTTTCTACTTGAGAATTCCCATCTTGGCTGGTAACCTCTTCACTTTTGCCGCAAGCTACAAGTATACTTACTAGTACAAGGATTACTAATAATAAACTAATTTTCTTTTTCATTACATACACATCTCCTTTTTAATTTTGTTTTTACTAATAAAAAAACTCGTCTTCTTATAAATATAAGAGACGAGTAATACCCGCGGTGCCACTCTTATTGGTTTTATAAAAACCCACCTTAAACAAGATAACGCTTTGAATGCGAAATAGGATACTCACCAAGGACTGGCTTTATCCTATTTGTCTCAACAGCTCTCTTCATTATACGTTCGATTCGCTGGCTCTCACCATCCCAGCTCTCTGTAGAATCTACTAGTATAACTACTCTCTGTGTCATAGACTTTATATATTCAATTTTTAAATTGGAATAAAAAAACTCGCCTCCTAAATCAAGAGACGAGTATTACCCGCGGTGCCACTCTCGTTCTTATTACTAGCATAATACTAGTAATAAGCTAACTTTAGTCAGATAACGCATGACGCGGGATAAGATACTCGCCCAAAGCTTTGTCCTATCCATTTCAGCAGCTCTTTTCATTATGCTTTCCATCTCCTGGCTCTCACCTAACCCAGGTTCTCTGTAAGATGTACTCGTCATAATTACTCCTCTGCTTCCTCAACATTCCCTATGTTTAATTATTTATCAATAATAAAATTATTTTAAGCATTTGTCAAGAGCTTTTTGCTTTTATTATTCAACTTATTTATTAAAGAGCTAAATTTTACAAGCTATCATCTTGCCTTCATTGTTCCTTATTCTTAGATATATATTTATTCTCTTCTATAGAAAATATGAATTAAAATTTATCTATAATTTTTTAGAAGCCCAACTCTTCTGTTAATTGGATTATTTCGTCTATGATACTTCCAATATATTCTATAGTATTCAATAAGGGCTTTTCTGTTGTAATGTCTACCCCTACCCTTTTAGCAAATTCTACAGGAGTATATGTTCCTCCAGCCTTTAATACTTCTAGCCAATCCTCAATAGCCTTTTGTCCTTCCTTGAGTATTCTCCTATTAACTTCTGTGGCAATAGTTAAGCCAGCACTATAGGTATAGGGATATAAGCCCATATAATAATGGGGCTGTCTCATCCATGTTAGCTCTGCTCCCTCATTGATGATTACTGTATCCTGCCAGAAATTCTCTAGTACTTCTCTCTTAATATTGTTTAATAGCTGGGCATTAATTGAGCCCCCCTCATCAACTATTCTATATACTTCCCTTTGGAAGGCTGCTTCCAACAAGTGGGTTACAAAATTATGGTAATAAGTTCTTGATATTATGGTAGATAGAACCCATCTTTTCATCCTCTTATCCTCAGTATTCTTCATAAGATAATTTGCCATGAGCATTTCATTCATAGTAGAAGGAGCTTCTATACAATATAAAGAAGGCCTAGAATTAAATATGTTTTGCTCTTGATAGGCTAAATAGAAATGGCCTGCATGACCTAATTCATGGGCTAATACGAATACTTCCCTCATTCTTTCAGTCCAGGAAATAAGTATATATGGATGGCTACCATAGGGACTAGAACAAAAGGCTCCTGTGGATTTACCCTTATTTTGAACAAAATCTATCCATCTTTCATCAAAGGCCCTTTTTACCATATTGAGATAATCTTCACCTAGTACAGCCAAAGCCCTTTCCACATAGGTCCTAGCTTCTTCTATGGTTATCTTAGGTTCAAATTCTGGATCTACAGCCAATTTCAAATCCATGAAGGTCATTTCTTCTAAATTATGAATCCTTTGGATAAGTTTTGCATATTTCCTCATATGAGGAGCTAAATACTCCATTATCAAATCAATCTGCCTATCAAAAAGTTCCCTGTCCACCTTTTGAGGAAAGAGCAAACTATCAAAGACTGAATCAAAGCCTCTTAAATTTGCTAATGTTTTTTCCTTCTGGACTTGAATTTGATAGGCTGCTGCTATAGTATGCTGATATTCCCTTAATTTTTTGTAAAAGGTCTTTGCTGCAGCCCTTCTAATATTTGTGTTGTTTTCATATTCCCATTTTCCTTCAAATAGTATAAAGCTTAAAGGATATTCTTTTCCCTCCACAGTAAAGGTACCAAAATCCATATCTGCTAGTTTAGCCCTATTATAAATTTGATAAGGTGAATCTAACACATTTGAAAGGGCAGATAGAATCCTTTCAGCTTCTTTATGTAGAGCATAAGGTTTTTTTCTCATTATCTCCTTAAGAAAAAGTCTGTTCTCTTCTGCTTCTTCCATAGCTTTTTTTATTATATCTTCCTCCTGCCTGATAATTTCTGCCTCTATAAAGCTTAAGCGGCTATTTATTTCAGCTAATATATTATCCGTTTTGGCTTTTCTATTCTGAGCTATTGTATCAGTCTGATCAACTGCTAAAGATAGATAAGAATAAGTACCTACTAGGTCTTTTATTTCATATAGTTCTCTCAACTTATTTAAGCAATTATTGATGGTCTTAGGATTGTTCAGCTTTCCTTTAAACTCTCTTTCCATCTCATAAGAAAGTTTAATTAATTCTTCTATCTTTTCTTCAAACTCTTCCTCTGTTTTAAAAATATCCGATAGATCCCAAGTATATTTTTTATCCACATCTTTTCTCTCTGGCAATCCCATATTCATACCCCCTGCATTATTTAGAGCATCTAAATAGATTGTAATATAAGGAAATTGAAACTACAAGTATATTTGTCAAACAATTTTTACAATTCTTCTAAATAATACAAGCTTATCTTACAAAAAATTTAGGGATTGAATAACTCAATCCCTATGGTGTATACGTTACATACTTTCCTTTAGTTGTCGCAATCTTGGAAACAGTATATTGTTCTCTAAATGTATATGCTGGAACATATCTAATTCAAGTTCTTTAAGCTTTTCATAAGTTAATTGGAAAGTAGGACATACATCTTCTGGAATCTCATAATCCATTGTAATCTCATTTAGTTCCTTTAAAATATCTCCTGCATCAGTATGTTCCCTTTCTAATTCATCTATTATATTTATAGCCTTTTCTAAGTCTTCTTTAGCTTTAGTCTTTAAATATTTCCTTATGGCTGGATACTGTATGTTTTCTTCTTTAGTTAGATGTTCCTCTAATTCCATTTTCAATGTGTGGAATAATCTATGGACTTTGGTTAATTCAGGATGGTGTTCTCCA
>CALBUB010000055.1 GCA_937967955.1 uncultured Bacillota bacterium
GATGACAATAGTATCTCTAGTATTTGCACAGCTATTTGTAACATTTGGTGGAATACTATTCTAATTGAATAACAAATTTGCCCTCTTTTTAGAGGGCTTTTATTATTTTTTGAAAATAAATAATAACCAAAACTGTTATATTAGCATATATATAGTTAATAATACTAATTAAAGAGTAGGATAATAGGATGGTTAGCTATGGTTACTATTGAAAATATGAATATTAATTATATATGTGTAGGAAAAGGAGAAAACATATTGGTTCTACACGGCTGGGGAGCCAATATAGACACTATTATGCCTATTGTAAATTTGTTAAAGGATCACTTCAAAGTCTACGCTTTGGACTTACCAGGCTTTGGTAAAAGCGACAAACCTGAATTTCCTTTTAATTCCCAGGATTATTCAAGGATTGTAAAGAAATTTATGGACCTAATGGAAATAAAAAAAGCTACCCTCATTGGCCATTCCTTTGGAGGGAAAGTGTCAATAATACTAGCTGTAAATCATCCTGAAAGAGTAGAAAGACTTGTACTAATTGACAGTGCAGGTATTCCTCCAAAGAGAAGTATAAAGTATTATTTAAAAGTCTATAGCTTCAAAACCTTGAAGTTTATATATAAGCTTGTATTTGCTTGGAATAAGAAGGAAGAAAAAATGGAAGCATTTTATAGAAGATTTGGTTCTGCTGATTATAGGAATGCTGATGGGGTAATGAGAAAAACATTAGTCAAAGTAGTAAATGAAGATTTAAGGCCAATCCTCAAAAAAGTAAGCTGTCCAGCTTTGTTGATTTGGGGAGATAAAGATGAGGATACTCCCATATATATGGGAAAAATAATGGAAAAAGAGATACCAGATAGTAGCTTAGTGGTTTTGGAGAGAGCAGGCCATTATTCTTATTTAGATGACTATTTTAAGTTTGCTGCTGTTTTAAATGCTTTTCTCACATAGGGTTATCCCCTTTAACATAACAGCTTGGGGGTGAAATTATTTGGACAAGATAGTGATACTTTTACTAATAATATTAACTTGGTTTTATTTTGTAATGAGAAGAGGTAAGTTTTTTTTGCATATGTTACAGCTGGAAGGCTATAAGGGAAGGAGATATATTAAATGGCTAAATAAAAGTGAAAAAGCCTATAACCATAGATTGAAGAGAGCCCTTTTATTGTTAACAATAGCTACAGTAGTCTATATTGCTTTTATAAATCTATTGAAGGATAGTTTATTGTTGATATTGAGAATCTTTTATTACTTAACTTGGCTTGTCTTTGTGATAAGTAACTCTTCCACTGAAATGGAAGAAAATAAAAAACCTTTAGTATTTACTAATAGAGCTAAAAGGCTTTTTACAACCAGCGGTCTAGTAAATTTAGCATTTGCTTTTATAATTTTTATATTATATTTGCAATATAGAGGTTTAAATCTAAAATATATTCCTTTCGTCTTATATTTATATTTTCTCATATACATCCTACAGTCCTATATCCTATATATTTCTAATACAATTGTAAAACCCATAGAGATAGGCATATACAGATATTACTATAAAAAAGCCCAGAAAAAAATACAAAGCATAGATAAACTTCAAGTAGTTGGGATTACAGGGAGTTTTGGAAAAACCAGCACTAAGTTTATTACTACTACCATATTAAAACAAGGCTATAGGGTATTAACTACTCCTGAAAGCTATAATACTCCTATGGGAATTAGTAAAGTTATAAATGGAGAATTGAATGAAAAACATGAAGTTTTTGTTGCTGAAATGGGTGCAAGAAACATAGGTGATATTAAAGAATTGGCTAAACTTACAAGCCCTACCATTGGTGTAATAACATCTATTGGCCCTACCCATCTAGAAACCTTTAAAAATATAGACAATATAATGAAGACTAAATATGAATTAATAGAGGAACTTCCGCCGGAAGGTGTGGCCATATTTAACTATGATAACAAGTATATTAGGAAGCTGGCAGATAAAACTTTTAAAGAAAAGTTACTCTTTGGAATGGAAGAAGTGGAGAAATTAGACCTGTATGCAGAAAATATTGAAACTACAGAAGAAGGTTCTATATTTACTATTAAAGATAAGAAAGGCAACAGCATACAGTGTAAAACTAAACTATTAGGAAAGCACAATATATACAACATATTAGCTGGAGCTTGTGTTGGCTTAGCATTAGGCTTGAATTTAGAACAGATTAAGAAGGGAATTGAAAAGATAGAACCTATACCCCACAGATTAAATATTATAAAGCCAGCTTCAGGAATTACTATCATAGATGATTCCTTCAACTCTAATCCAATTGGGGCAAAGGCTGCTTTAGATGTATTACAGCAGTTTAAAGGAGGTAGAAAAATAATAGTAACCCCTGGTATGGTGGAATTGGGAGCTAGACAAGATGAAGCTAATAGGGAATTTGGGAAGAATATTGCCAAAGTTTGTGACTATGTGATTTTAGTAGGCAAGGACATTACAAAAGCCATATATGAGGGACTTATGGAGGCAGGATATAATAAAGAGCATATATTTATTGTAGATAGCCTAAAGGAAGCTACTACAATAATTCAACAAATAGCAAGGCCTAAAGATATCGTTTTATTTGAAAATGACCTGCCTGACAATTATTATGCTTAAACTGGGGGGATTATCAGTGAAAAAGAAGGTAGCCGTCATATTTGGGGGAAGGAGTGTAGAACACGATGTATCAGTAATAACTGGGCTACAAGTGTTAGAAAATATAGATAAGGAGAAATACGATACTATACCTATTTATATAGATAAAAAGGGCAAATGGTATACTGGGGATAGCTTAAGGGAATATAAAAACTTTAAGGAGAAAAATTTAAGGGATTTAAAAGCTGTAACCTTCTCCTTAAATGCCAATGATCATAATTTATATTTACATCCGGAAAATTTAGGATTGTTTAGTAAAAAAATAGTTGATAAGATAGATATAGTATTTCCTACAATTCATGGAACTAATGGAGAAGACGGTACCCTTCAAGGAGTGTTGGAATTGATAAATATCCCCTATGTAGGTGGCGGAGTAGTTGCTTCTTCAGTGGGAATGGATAAGATATTGATGAAAGATGTATTTAAAGCTAACAATATACCAATAGTGGATTATATATGGTTTTATAGGAATGAATGGCTTGTAAACCAAGAAGATATAATAAATAGGATAGAAGATACTTTAGGCTATTCAGTTTTTGTGAAACCTGCTAACTTAGGTTCCAGTATTGGAATATCCAAAGCAAAGGATAGGGAAGGTTTAATAGAGGCAATTGAGATTGCTATTAGGTATGACAGGAAGATAATAATTGAGAAGGCAGTAGAAAATGCTAGAGAAATCAATTGTGCAGTAATGGGATATAATGAAGATGTTATTACATCTTTATGTGAAGAGCCTTTAGGTTGGAAAGAAATATTGACTTTTGAAGATAAATATATTAAAAGCAATATTAAAGGAAATGGGAAAAATAATAGAAGAATAATTCCTGCAGATATTAAGGATGATATTAGGGAGAAAATAGAGGATTTAGCAAAGAAAGCTTTTGTTTCTATTGACTGTAGTGGAAACTCTAGAATAGATTTTTTATTAGATGGAGAAAACATCTATGTTAACGAAATAAATACTTTGCCAGGCTCAATTGCTTTTTACCTATGGGAAGGCAAAGGCTATCCTATAAAAAAATTGATAGACCATATGATTGAAATTGCTGTAAAGGTTCATGAAGAGAAAAATAAGAATATGTATAATTTTGATGTAGATTTATTCAATCAACTGAATTTCAACAGCATGAAAATAAGAAGCAGCAAAATATAAGTAAAGGAGAAACTAAGGAAAAGAATGGAGGATCAGTATGGGTATAAAAGGAAACATAATAAACTTTATGGAAGAAAAGCTGTATAAACCAATGCTAAAGGAAGAACTAGCAGCTCAGTTTGGTATAAAGGGAAAAGAGATAAAAGAATTTTATAAAGTACTAGATGAAATGGAAAAAGAAGGCGTCATAATCCAAACTAAAACTGGAAGATATGGCCTTGTATCCAAGATGAATTTAGTGGTAGGAAAATTAGAAGGTAACGAAAAAGGCTTTGCCTTTTTAATTCCTGATGATAAGGAAAAAGAGGATATATTCATTCCAGCTGAAGGTACTAATGGAGCAATGGACGGAGATAGGGTAGTAGTAAAAATAATTAATTCTGGAATTGTAGATAAGAGGGATGAAGGAGAAGTTATAAAAATATTAAAAAGGGCTAACAAGACCATAGTTGGTACCTATGAGGATAGCAAAAATTTTGGTTTTGTAATACCAGATAATTCTAAAATATTCTATGATGTGTTTGTGCCTAAAGAACATAAAAATGGCGCTAAAACCAACCAAAAAGTAGTAGTAGAGATAACTAGATGGCCTGAAAAAAGGCGTAATCCAGAAGGAAAGATAGTGGATATATTAGGCTATGTGGGAGAAAAGGGTGTAGATATACTTTCCATAATTAAAGAATATAAATTACCAGAAAAGTTTCCAGATAAGGTGAAAAAACAAGCACAGCAAATAGGAGAAACTATAAGTGAAGAAGAACTAAAAAATAGGGTTGATTTAAGGCATTTAAATACTTTTACCATAGATGGACCAGATGCTAAAGACTTTGACGATGCAGTATCTATAGAAAAAATTGGAGACAATTATAGATTAGGAGTTCATATAGCAGATGTATCCTATTATGTAAAGGAAAACACTCCTTTAGATAAAGAAGCTTTCAAAAGAGGAAACAGTGTATATTTAATCGATAGAGTAATTCCAATGCTACCTGAAGAATTATCCAATGGCATATGTAGTTTAAAGCCTAATGAGGATAGGCTTACTCTATCAGTATTCATGGAAATAGACCAAAAAGGAAATGTGCTAAACCATCAAGTAGTTGAAGGTGTAATAAGAAGTAAAGCCAGGCTAATATATGATGATGTTTCTGACCTATTGGAAAAGGGTGATGACAGAGCCTTTAAAGGCATGGATGAAATTGTCAGGGATTTAAAGCTGATGGAAGAGCTTAGCCATATTTTAAATGAGAGAAGAGAAAGAAGAGGAAGTATCGATTTTGATTTTCCTGAAGCTAGAATAATACTAGATGAAAATGGGAAACCTGTAGACATTGTAAAAGAGGATAGAAGGATAGCTAATAGAATGATAGAAGAATTTATGCTTATTTGTAATGAAACTATAGCAGAGGAAATGTATTGGGCTCAAGTACCCTTTTTATATAGAATACACCAAGAGCCAGATGAAGATAAGATTAGCGGTTTAAACAAATTCCTCCATAACTTTGGCTATATGCTTAAAGGCAGCCAAGAAATCCATCCTAAGGAGTTGCAGAAGATTACTAAGGAGGTAAAAGGGAAGAAAGAAGAAACCCTTATAAATACAATGATATTAAGATCTCTGAAAAAGGCTCGTTACAGCAGCGAACATGATATCCATTTCGGTTTAGCTGCTAAATATTATAGCCACTTTACTGCCCCTATAAGGCGATATCCAGATTTACAGATACACCGCATAGTTAAGAAGTTCCATAAAGGAGGCTTAAGCCCTAGAGAACTGGATAAATTGGAATTTAGGCTACCAAAGATAGCAGACCATACATCTGAAACAGAAAGAATTGCAGAAGAAGTAGAAAGAGAAGTAGATGATTTGAAGATGACCGAGTATATGGCAGAGAGGATTGGAAATATATACGAAGGTATGGTTTCATCTTTAACTTCCTATGGAATGTATGTACAGTTAGAAAATACTATAGAAGGCTTAGTCCACTTTGAAAACATGATAGATGATTACTATGAATTCGATGAGGAAAACTACTATGTAATTGGAAAGCATACTGGAAAGAAGTATAGATTAGGGGATATTGTTAAAGTTAAGGTGATTGATGCTAATTTGATTAGAAGGACCATAGATTTTATGCTAGTACCATAATACTTCATTCAGGATGAAAAGTTCATCCTGAATGGAGTATTACTTATCTATTGACAAGTTTTTCAAAGGTTGATAAACTTTCTTTAGACTTAAATAAATATTTGAGTGGTGATTCTATGTCAAAGGAAGCTGTAAAAAAAGTTGCTACAAATAGAAAAGCAAGACATGAGTATTTTATTGAAGAAACTATTGAAGCAGGTATAGTATTAAAGGGCACTGAAGTAAAATCCATAAGGCAAGGTAGAGTAAATATAAAGGATAGCTATGCAACTATTAAAAATGGAGAAGTTTTCTTAAATGGAATGCATGTAAGCCCTTACGAACAAGGTAATATATATAATGTGGATCCTTTAAGAACAAGAAAGCTTTTATTACACAAAAGGGAAATTAGGAAACTTCATTCCTATATAATGCAAAAAGGTTATACTCTAATACCTTTAAGCATATATATTAAAAATGGATTAGTAAAAGTAGAATTGGCAGTAGCCAAAGGTAAGAAGCTTTATGACAAGAGAGAGGATATAGCCAGAAGGGATGCAGAAAGAAGGATAAGACAACACCTGTCTCCTAAATACCAATAGAATTAAAAAATAAAAATATTAAAAAATTTGGTTGACATAATATTTAGCTTTTGATATAATATATGCTGCACTACTAAACACTGTGGGGGCGAACTGGTTTCGACGGGGATATTGAAGCAGGAGTAGCGAGTCGTTGTCGCCAATCAACGTAAAAAGTGGCACCTAAAAATAAACGCAAACGAAAATTACGCTCTAGCTGCTTAATTAACGCAGCTCGTCCTACCTAAAGTGCCCACGCTTTAGGATTAGGGCGTCAAACTAGTGGGGAACTGTTCTTAGCTTGGCTTCGGGGCTAAGAACGGAACTTACCGAAGCTACCTCGCTTAAATCCTGTCAGTAGGAGTTAAGTTGAGGGAAATCTAAAATACTGACTGCACTCGGAGAAGCTCCTGTGGATGTATTTCCGGACGTGGGTTCGATTCCCACCGCCTCCACCATACATATAAAAGAGAGCCTTGATTAGATTAAATCTAATCAAGGCTTTTATAATTTCATAAAAGCCATACAGAATTGTTCTTTTTTATTTATGCCAAATTAATGGTATAATATAGTTACTATATTGACAAAGGGGGTTAGTTTATGGACGTTTTTACTGCCATACAGAATAGAAGGAGCATAAGAAAATATTTAGACAAACCTGTAGAAGAAGAAAAACTACATAAAGTATTGGAAGCTGCTAGACTTTCACCATCAGCAAAGAACAGGCAGAATTGGAAGTTTATCGTTGTAAAGGATAAGGAAATAAGGAAAAGATTAGTAGAAGAAGCAATTCAACAACCCTTTGTTGGACAAGCTCCAATAATCATAGTATCCTGTGGTACAGAACCTGATAGTGTTATGAAATGTGGTCAACATAGATATACTGTAGATCTATCCATAGCAACGGCTTACATGATACTAGCAGCCTATGAACAAGGCTTGGGAACCTGTTGGCTTGGAAGCTTTGATGAAGATAAGGTAAAAGAGATCCTAGACATACCTGAAAAGGTAAGGGTAGTTGCTATGACACCATTGGGATATCCAGCAGAAACACCTTTACAAAGACCAAGGAAGGCTTTGGATGAAATAGTTTGTTTTGATAAATACGTGGATTAAGTTAATATAAAAGGGCTCTGAATTTTTCAGAGCCCTTTATATTTTCCTACTGGCTAGATGCCTTACTAGTTATTTATATTTACAATACTAGAAGAAAATAGAATATTATATACTGTTGAATACAGCAAAAGGTGGTGTAGTATATGAATTTTAAAAACGTAGGAGAATTGGCAGCTTTGCTTACAGCCTTCTGTTGGACAATAAGCGGCATATCTTTTGAAAAGGCAGGCAAAAGGGTAGGCTCTA
>CALBUB010000056.1 GCA_937967955.1 uncultured Bacillota bacterium
ATTTAGATACTCGACTATATATTTATATATATTCTTATCATTCTTATATTCTTGTAATGTGTTGCTTTGCTGTTGCTCTGTTGATGCTTTGCTGTTGTTTTGTTGACGATGTTGCTGTTGCCTACTTTGTTCTAAACCTGTTATTTCAGACGTTTCTTCATGTTGATTTTGCTGTTGATATAATGAATAATTAACAACTTCATATATGGTATATTTGTTAGTTCGTTTTATAACTTTAATCATTTCATCTTGGACGAACAACTCTGTAGCTTTTTGGATTTTCCATTCTTTAATATTTAGCTTTTGTGAATACTTTTTTCTCCCAAATACAAACTGTCCTCTTTCCAAAAATTCAATATTATTTCCTATTAATTTTTTATATGGTTTATGAGTTGCTTCTAGTAAGAAAGTAATCCAGATTTTCAGGTACTCAGCATCTTCATAAACCCAATTATCCATTATGTTTCTATGAAGTTTTATCCATCCATTCAATTTATCACCTACTTTTGGGACTAAGGGGAAGGTTCCCCTTAGTCTACTTTAGAAAGTCTGGTACTTCATTTAGTCTGTTTAACATTTGTATTATTTCGCTAGCTTCTTTTTTAGTTAATTCTTGACTGTTGCTTTTGCCGTATCTTTCTTTTATATACTTGGTTATTTGTTCTACCGAATAGTTTTTCTGTTGCATTAGCTTATGGATGTATTTCAATTGTTGTTCAGTTGCTAAATCTCCAGTAGGTTTATTGATTTGTGTTGTATTAGCTTTTTCATTGTTATCAGGGTTATTAGTAACTGCAATTACTTCATCTTCTCCCAATTCCTCTAGGGCAGTCATTCCTATATTAGTTAAATCTCTTAGTGCTCTAGCTTTTGCTCTAGTGCTTGCCATTCTGATAATGTGTGATTGTATCTGGCTATTAACTGATTTAGGTGAAGCATCTCCTATATCGGTAAATGTTTTTTCTTTCGTCTTTGCTGTTGCCTTAGCTATTGCTGTCATATTATTTTCTTTAGTTGGTATTTGTAATAAATCTACTTCTATTGAAATTAAACCTTCTTTATGTGCTACATCCAGTAATCCTTCATAAGTTACAAATTGTTTACCTTTTAAATTAACTACAAAACGTTCATCTATTTTAGTCACATGTTCCACCACCTGTCTGATAAGATTTTTCTCTAGCTATACAAGTCCCGCAATATCCATACTTTTGCATCTTCTACCTCATAATTCATGGTCGTACAGAAATCCGATTATTCTCAACTTAATTTTTTTTGCTTTAATGTTGTGGCTAGTCCCTACCTTCTAAACGACAAATTGCTCTTAGATTTCCTTGCTCGTTATACAATTTATCTAGGTCAATTTCCATAAAAGCAATTTCTTCATCAAGTTTATTTAGTTTGTTTTGTAAGTCTTGATATTCTTTTGAGTTTTCTTTTCTTCTTTGTAGTTCTGCTTGTCTTTTGGTCTCATTTGAATAAGCAGGCTTTCCTTTCTCGTTTACTTCATTGCTGATGTTAGCCATTTCTTGAAGTTCCCATATTTTTAACTGTTCTTTTATATCAATAGATTCGATTTTTTTCTCGAAAAGTGTTTTTTTAACTTCTCCAATCATTTCAGGTAGTTCTAACAACCTGGCCTTGATTTCTAGATTGTTCACTTAAAGCACCTCCAATTCTTCATATTTGAACAATACTCCATATTCATCAGCTAATTTCTGGGGCTCTAAGTCATCAAATTCAACCTCATATATAAAGCCGTCTTTTCGATAGCTCCATATCTTTTTGACTACACCAGTACAACCAATTAAACTCTCAAACACTTTGTACCAGTAATCATTATCCTCTTCCTCGATATTCTTAATTCTTACATAAGTCCCTACTCTTATTTGTTTGTCATCTAAGAAGTTTTGGATATTGTTCCTTAAACTCTTTAAAAGATAAATGGCGTCTCCTAGTTTATCCTCGTGAATACATTTTTGTATCTGATATGTGTATCTTATTAGTCCTTCTAAATCTTCGCTTTTTATCATTTTCAAATCTTTAGTTTCAAGCATTGTAATCCTCCCTTTTGTGGTATAATATTTATGATTGAGTAATTTTTTAGGCTTGTCTACTTTTTGTG
>CALBUB010000057.1 GCA_937967955.1 uncultured Bacillota bacterium
GCCCTTTCAATTAATTCACTTACATATTTTTGCTCTTCTAAAGTAGCCATTTATAACTCCCCCTTTATTTTCTCCATCCCAATATCTTGATTTAGAAAAGCCTTTGTTTTAATTGTATTTTTAAGTATGAGTCCTATTTACTTAATCATATTGTCTACTTCACCTAGAACTTCATCCATAATTGCCATGTTTTCTCTCAATTGTTCTTCATTTATAATCAACGGAGGGGCTACCATAATCCTGTTCTGGTTAGTATATGTCCAAAAGCCCCTTTCCACTAACATGCCTAATATTTTCTTCATTAGGCCTTCTGGGTCTTTTCCATAGGGCACTAGTGGCTCTTTTGTCTTCTTATCCTTAACCAATTCAACAGCCGCAAATAGTCCTATATACCTTACATCTCCAACACAAGGATGTTTCTTTTTAAGTTCTTCAAGTATTTCTCCTAGAACTTTACCCATATTTCTTGAGTTCTCTATTAAATTTTCTTCCTTATATACATCTATAGTAGCTGATGCAGCAGCACAGCCCACGGGGTGTCCATTATAGGTTAGTCCACACCATAGTACATTATCATCGAAGAATTTTGTTATTTCTTTGCTTACTATAACTCCGCCTAGTGGAACGTAGCCACAGGTACTTCCCTTTGCAAAGGTAATAATATCTGGCTTAACATTCCAGTTGTCTACTGCAAACCATTCTCCTGTCCTTCCCCAAGCAGACATTACTTCATCACATACCATTAATATTTCGTATTCATTACATAGCTTTCTTACTCCTTCTAGGTAGCCCTTTGGTGGTATTAATACTCCATTACTTCCTACAACAGTCTCTAGGAAAATAGCTGCTATGTATTGTGGTCCTTCAAACTCTATTTGTTCTCTCAATATTTTTAGATAGTATTCTGTAGCTTCTTCTTCTGAGCTAAACTCTATTGGCCCTCTATAAGGATAGGGATTAAAAAATTTTATAAATCCTGGAATTCCCGGCTCACTAGCAAACCTTCTTACTTCACCAGTTAGGTTAGCTGCACCATAGGATGCACCGTGGAAGGATCTATAACCTGAAAATATCTTGTATTTTCCAGTATACATTCTAGCTATTTTTATAGCATTTTCGTTAGCTTCAGCACCAGCATTAGTGAAAAAAACTTTTCCCATATTGTCCGGAGCTACTTCTAATATTTTTCTTGCAGCTTCTGCTTTAATATCAACTGCAAAGGCTGGCCCAATATAAGCTAATTTTTCCGCTTGTTCTTTTATGGCTTCAATTACTTTTTTATTACCATGGCCAATGTTAACATTTACTAATTGGGATGACATATCTGCATAGCGCTTTCCATTTACATCCCAGAAGTATATACCTTCCGCCCTGTCAACAACTATGGGATTTAGCTGTCCTTGGGCAGACCACGAAAATAAATTATATGATAAATTTTCCCTTTTCACTTTATCCGCAGACTTAGCCATTGTCTATCCCCCTTATAATGTATTTGCATAAAAATATCACATCAAAGGAATAGAGACTTAAAGTCCCTATTCCTTTAAACACCCCAGAAAGTCTCTATAATTTCTCTAGCTGGTTCTTTTGTAAACTTAGAAACTACTACAAAGGCTATTAGGGATAGTACTAATGAAGCTACTATTGCGTGCATTCCTAAGGGCCTTGGGTAGTTGTAGTTAAATATTACATAGGACACCATACCAACTATCATACTTGCAATGGCCCCTTCCTTGTTTGCCTTCTTCCAATATAGTCCTAGTATTGTAGGCCATAGGAAGGTGGATATCTGCCCTGCTGTTGCAAATAGGTTTAGCCATACCATTAGCTCAGGTGGATCCATGGCTATGAGGAATGTAACTATTCCCATTACTGCAGTTGTTCCAATTGTTATCTTAGATACTCTCTTTGTATCTTCTGCTACTTGTGGTTTAATATAGTTTATATACAGGTCGTTTACTATGGCACCAACTACAACTAATAGTTGGGAGTCTACCGTAGACATTACAGCTGCCAAGGGACCTGCTAACATAATGCCGGCTAATACATCTGGAAATAGGGATACTGCTAATGTAGGTACTACCAAGTCTCCTGATTCTATTCCAGAAACTAATGTGGAACCAAAGGCCCCTACTAAGTGCATTCCTATTAGCAATACTATTGAAACAACTGTACCATATTTAATACCTGCATTTAAACTCTTAGTATCTTTATAACTCATAGCCCTTTGGGCTACACTAGGAAGGCCTATAACTGCAAAGCCAACTAGTACCCAATAGGAAGTAACCCAAGCCTTTGTCATAAAGCCTTCTTCTACCCCCATAGGGGATATCATGCCAGGATGGATTGCTTTCATATTTTGTACTATGTTAGCTACTCCTCCACCCTTAACCAATACCATAATGAATAAAGCTAAAGTTGAAATGGTCATCACTATTCCTTGTAATGTGTCATTTAATACTACTCCTCTATAGCCACCAATAGCCGTATGGACTACAACGGTAATCCCAAAGAATATTAATGCAGTTGTATAATCTAAACCTGTAGAACCTTGTAATAGTCTTGCTGCCCCAATCCACTGGGCTGCCATAGCAGCAGTAAGGAAGAATATTATGGAAATAGAAGCAAGTATGACTACTGCTTTACTTTGATATCTTTCCCTTAAGAAGTCGGTTATTGTGTTACAATTGACTTTTCTAGCAACTATTGCAAACTTTTTACCTAGCACCGATAGAGTATAATAACCTGTAGGCATCTGGGTCATAGCTAAGAACACCCATGCTAAACCAACGGTATAGGCTGTACCAGGGCCTCCTATGAAGCTGCCTGCACTAAGGTATGTGGCTACAAGGGTCATAGCCAAAACGAAGCCACCAGTATCCCTACCGCCAGTCATGTATTGTTCCAAGTATTCAGAGCCGCCACCTTTTGCTCTGGTAACTTTGCTAAGTATCTTAGCAGCATAAAAACCTATCACGTACATTAATGCAAAATATATTACTATTGGAATAAGGACAGCTAAATTTAGGTTATCCATATTTAGGCCTCCTTCCCTTCAATTGATTTAAGATATTCTTTGGCCTCCTCCTCTGTAAATCTATGAAGAGGCATATGTTTGAAAACCTTATCTACCATAAAGAATGTTATAGCTATGAACACTATAGAACCTAGTATACAGCTAAGGAAAAACCAGGAAGGAAACCCTAGTATATATGTGTATTCTTCTACTGGTTTGTCTCCTAAACCATATCCAAATACATACCACCAAATCAGGTTAACTATACCTAGTAAAGCTCCATACAAGGCCTCTTTATTGCATTGTTTATATCTAGGGTCTTCCATGAAGCCTTCATCAATATCCTTCTTGACTTTATCAGCTTCTTTCACAAATTTCACCACCCTCACTCATTTTTTAATGAAAGATTACTATTTAATTATAATTTCATAATATAAATTTAGCCATTTAAATAATACAAAGCCGCCAATGTATACATTTTTGCAGTTTCAATTAGATCATCTAATTCTACATACTCATCTACTTGATGAGGTAATTCCCTATCTCCAGCCCCAGTGACTACAGTAGGTATATTTTTCCATGCAGTTAAGAAGGTCCCATCTGTTGCACCTGGTACTCCATTATAGATAGGTTCTTTACCCATAACATCTTTATAGGCTTTTGCAAGGGCTTCAACTACAGGTTCATTCTTATCAGTTTCAACTACAGGTCTATTATCAATTACTTCTAAAGTAGCTTCAAATTTATCATCTCCATCTGGATACTGTTTCATTAGCCTATCTATTATTCCTTTGATTTGGTTTATTATGGCATCATGATCTTGACCTGGTATAGTCCTTATATCTAATGTTAGATAGGCATCGTCAGGTACAACGTTTATTTGGGCTACTCCCTTAATTGGCGCCTTTATAGTTGTAGGTGTAATACTTGGCCAGCCTAAATACTCGTGTTTACCCAGTCTATCCTTTTCTGCATTTTCAAAACTTCTAAGCTCTGTTATCAACCTGCCTACTCCCCACATAGGATTATTACCAGCTAAGGGCATGCAGCCATGGGCCATTTTACCTTTAATCTTTATTCCAATTCTCAGGGCTCCTTTTGCTACAATGCATAAGTTCTTCTCTTCTGGTTCGCATATAATTGCTGCATCTACATCATCTGCCCAGCCCTTCTTTATAAAATCTTTAATTCCTAGCATTAAGCCTTCTTCATCAACTGGTATACAAAGCTTTATATTCCCTTTTACAGGTATTCCTGAATCCTTTATGGCTTTAACAGCATATATCATTGCACCCAGATTGCCCTTAGTATCAATAGTTCCACGGCCATACATTCTCTTTTTGCCATCAACTTCAACAATTTCTGCTCCAAAAGGATCATAGGTCCATTTTGCTCTATCTCCAACAGAAACTACATCAGTATGGCCTTCAAATAATAGAGTCTTTCCTGCTTCACTTCCTTTAAAAATACCTATAACATTTGGTCTTCCTGGCACTACTTCATCCATATGGACTTCAAAGCCTTCTTTCTTTAAAAAGTCATATACAAAATGGGCAACTTCTGATTCATTGGCTCCTTCCACATCTGGGTCGTATACACTTTCAATCCTTACCAGCTTTTGAACAAATTCAATCATTTCATCAGTCTTTAAATAAGCAAGTACTTTTGAGTAATCCATTGCACTTACATTTGACATGTTATCCCCCCTATAAAAATTGTGTATTTTTATTTAGATAAATAGCTTTTCTCTTTTAAAAGAACTAAATTAGTCATTACCTGGTTTACTGGTGTGGGGATTCCCAGCCTTTTTCCTTCTCTAACTATGGCACCATTTATGTTCATTATTTCAGTCCTTCTCTTATTCAGCACATCTGCAAGCATTGATGATGTATTTTCTGCTGTGGCCTTGCAAACATTTTTGCAGTGTTCTGGAGTTGTATATTTTAACTTTATACCTAAGGCTTTAGCAACTTGGATGCCTTCATTAACTAGTTTTTCCAATATTTCTTCAGTTTCCTTATATTCTAGTAACTGACCATTTTTTAAGCCTGTTACAGCAGTTAGGGCATTTATCCCTACATTAACTAGTAACTTGTCCCATATTAGTCCCATTACATTGTCTGATACTTCACAAGGTCCTAACTTTTCTACATCTAATATTTCCTTAAGCTTCTTAATCCTATTGGTTACTTGTCCATCTATCTCTCCAATTACTGTTCCTCCATTTCCTGCATGTTTTATCTTGCCTGGTTCAAGCATGCTGGCACCATTGGCACTAGTTCCTGCTATTATTTGGCATTTGTCCACATACTTGCTAATCTTTTCTATATTTCCAATACCATTTTGGAGAGTTAATACAATTGTGTCCTTACCAATTACAGCCTTATTTTGTTCTACTGCTATATCTGTAACTGTAGATTTAACAAATACAATAGCTAAATCTACTTCTCCTACTTCTTTTGCGTCAGTAGTTGCTTTAATGTTTTTAATATATCTTTCCTTACCTTTTTCTACTATGCATAGGCCCTTTTCATTAACCTGCTTTATGTGTTCTTCAAATACATCTATGAAATATACTTCATGGCCTTCCTCAGCTAGTATGCCTCCATATAAGCTGCCCATGGCTCCTGAACCTATTATGGCTATCTTCATACAATCACCCTTTATTAGTCTTCTACTTCAAAGCCTTCTACTTCTTTATTGAAACTGTATTCCTCTGATGGGAATGTACCCTCAATAGTTTCCTTATGGAATTGGTTTAGTCCTTCTACCATAGCCTTCCTTATGTGAGCAAAGTGCTTAACAAATTTAGGTTTAAAATCTCCATACATATCTAATAGGTCTTGGGTTACTAATACTTGACAATCTACATAAGGGCCAGCACCTATTCCTAGGATTGGTATTTCTACTGCCTCTGTTAGGGCTTTAGCTACTCCCTTAGGTACACATTCTACTACTACAGAAAAGGCACCAGCTTCTTCTAAAGCCTTAACATCTTCTACTAGCTTCCTAGCTGTTTCTGGAGTTGTACCTTGTACTTTAAAGCCACCTAACATACCAGCTGTTTGTGGTGTAAGGCCTATATGACCCATAACTGGTATTCCTGCCTTTACTATGGCTCTTACTGTATCAGCAATTTCTGCTCCTCCTTCAAGCTTTACACAATCACAGCCAGTTTCCTTATAAAGCCTGTTAGCGTTTTCAACAGCTTGTTCAATGCTTACATTGTAAGTTCCAAAAGGTAGGTCTGCTACTACGAATGTATCTGGTGCCCCTTTAACTACTGGCTTAGTATGGTGGATTATATCCTCTAATGTAACTGGAGTAGTACTATCATAACCAAGCATCACCATACCCAATGAGTCCCCAACTAGTATAACTTCCACATTGCTTTCATTTACTATAGAAGCTGTTGTATAATCGTAGGCAGTTACATAAGCAAACTTTCTACCCTCTTTTTTATACCTTTTAAAGTCTGCAATAGTCATTTTCTTCTTTTTACTGTTAGCCATACTAAGTCCCCCTTTTTTGTTGTATAGATATAGGTAAAGTAAGATTTTAGTTTAATCTTGTTGGTATTTCTATAAACAAGAATAATTTACATAATATGGTAAAGGGTAAAAATAGAATACCTTTGATAGGAATGAGAGAAGATTCTTTAGAATAGCTGTTGATAGGTTTGTGCCGTATTATGGAATATAATATTGTATTACGGTTTGTGGTTTTTATTATAAATTATGCTAAAATAAATGTCAATATGAATTTATAATATTTTTTATTTTTTGATATTTCTTAAATGGGAAATTTTAACATAGATAGGTAAGATAAAGCTTTATGTTTTAAACAAAAATACACTCTGAAAGTTATATCTAAATAACCTTCAGAGTGTATTGTTACAATAACTTTAAACACCACTAAGCTTCCCTAATAATATTATCATATTTAATCATATTCATTGGGGACAAGCTAGCATTTCCTATTCCTTCTTGGGTGCAGACTCCACTTCTAGGGTGTAATATTGGAATGCAAACTATGTCCTCAGCTATTATTTCCTGTATCCTTTCATACATTTCTATCCTCTTATTAGGATTAGTAGTTTCTGATGCTAATTTTAGTAGCCTTAGCATCTCCTCATTTTCATAGCCATTATAGTTGATTTCACTATCTGGTAAAAATAGAGGCTTTATAAAAGCTGAAGGCTCTTTTACATCTCCAAACCAGCCTAACACATATAAGTCATAATCTCTATCTGTTCCAGTGAAGCTAGAATTGTATTCTACAAGCCTTACATCCATTCCTATAGCTTTTAAGTCTTCTTTTATATATTCTAATACTTTAACAAGGCTAGCTTGCCTATAGAAAAGCTTTATAGGTTTACTTAAGTCAACCTTCTCCTCCTTAAGTATTCTTATAGCTTTATCTGGCTTGTATTCAATTTCTCCTATATGGTCACAAGATATTAGTTCTGAAGGAACTAGACATTTAGCCTCTACTGCCAATTCTCCATATAGCTCCTCTACTATTCTCCTCTTGTTTATGGCATGGCCTATAGCCTGCCTTACCCTTTTATTAGTAGCAAAGGAAGAATGGCTGTTTTTCATATTAAAGCTTATAAAGTAGGTGGCAATTAAATCTCTAATCTTTAATCTATGGTAGTATTCTGTGTTTCTTAGCTTTTCTAATTGGTCCTTATTGCCAATTAGGTGTAGGTCATACTCCTTATTTAAAAATTTATCTAGGGAATTGTCCTCTTCATATACAAGCTCTATAACATCACAGTAAGCCCTGCCTCCCATATAGTTTTCATAGGCAACTAGCCTATATCGATTATCTTCAATGCTTTCTATCATATAAGGGCCACAGCCTACAAAATTACCCTTTTCTAACTCCTCTGGATCCATAATGGCACAGCAGGTATTGGCTAAGTGTAGCAAAAAGCCATTAAAAGGCTTTGATAGTTTAATAGCCACTCTGTAATTATCCAATACTTTAATGCCAGAAACTTCACTGGCTTGTCCCTTCATAAATTCTTCTGCCCCTTCAATATAGTCTATAAACCAAGTGTTAGGAGAATTTAGTTCTGGGGATAGTAGCCTTTCTAAACAGTATTTCACATGGTAAGCATTTATTATTTTGCCATTATGGAAGGTAGCATCGGCTCTTAAGTTGAATATCCATGTAAGGTTATCATCTTCCACATACCAGCTTTTGGCTATACATGGCAGCACATCTCCACTATTAGATGTGGTTAGTAAGCCTGCATGTACATTGCTAAGCACCTGGACATCATTAGCTAGGTTTGTAATTGCTGGGTCTAGTGTAGATAAGGGTTGAGAAAGGCTTATCCTTATAGTTATGGGCTCTTTTTTACTCTCAGCAGTATCTCCAATCAATTCTCTAGTTATATCTTCTAATAGTATTGTAAAGTCGTTCAATTCGTCTAAGGCTACCTTTGTAAACTGGGTATTCATAAGGGCACTTTCCACCATAGACATGGCCTTATTGGAAGATGTACTCATATCATCTGTTAAGGAAACTATTGCTTCAAGGCTTGCTGTCTGCTGTGCTATAGCATTGGTTATTTCTCCTATAATGGCTATCATATTCTCCATGGACTGCTGTACTTTGTTAAAGGACACATTAGATTGTTCAGCAATACTTACCCCGTCCATTATCTTTTCACTGCTCTTTTCAATTGCTTCAATAGTATCGTTTACTCTTATATTTATATTCTCTATAATGGCAGCTATTTCATCTACCGATTCTGAACTTCTTTCAGCCAATTTTCTTATCTCTTCTGCTACCACAGCAAAACCTCTTCCTGCTTCCCCTGCTCTGGCTGCTTCTATTGCTGCATTTAAAGCTAGCAAGTTGGTCTGTCTAGCAATATCGTTTATTATATCTAAAATACCCCTTATCCTATTTGCCCCAGCCTTAAGGCTGTTTATCTCTTCCACCACCATGGTAACAGAGCTTTTTATTTCATCCATAGACCGGATGGTGTTGTTTACTGCATTGCTGCCATCTTCTACTACTTTTAAAGTATCCTCAGCAGTCTTATAGGAGGACTCAGAGCTAGCATTTAGTTCTTCTACCATTGCTGAATAGCTGCTTATTTCTTCCACTACCTTATGTATAAAGCCTACTTGTTCATCAACTCTGCTGGATATGGCTTCAATTATACTAATCAAACTTTCCGTCTGGTCGTTTAAACATTCAATCCTCTTATCCAGCCTATTTAGCAGAGTTTCCTCATTTTGTTTAATTAGGGATAGTCGCTTTAGGTCCTTTTCTTCTGTATCTTCACCTTCTTCTCTTATCTCTAACACAGTTTCTTCCTTTGCATCCGCCATTGCCCTTTGTTTCTTCCAGAAAAACACCCTAATCCGCCTCCCAATTATTACATATATGTCCAAATTTTTAATTAAATTATAGTATATAAGAAAAAATAGGTCTTTTCAATAATTTTGTGGAAAATGTTACAAGTATACTATTTAAAAAATAAAGGCTCGGATAGACAATCCGAGCCTTTTCTTTCTCCATAAAACTGAATACATGATACTCTATTAGGGCAGCGTATATTAGAATTGATAAACGTTTTCTTTATGCACCACTTACATCTTCACTAGTCTTCGATGGAACAAAGTTTCCTATTATACCACCAATTATAGCAGGTAGCAGCCAAGCAAAGCCTGAAGATGCTAGAGGAAATTTGCTTATTATGTTTGTTAGCCCTTCACCAATACCAAATATGGTTAGGGATTCAATAGCACTAACTATTAGGGCTGCATATATTGCAAATTTGTAAACGTTTTCATTTGCTATGTATTTATCCAAGAATACAGTTAATAAGATTAACACCATAACTATTGGATACATAAAGCCTAATATTGGACCTGCTAGTGAAATTATTGATTCTACTCCTATACAAGACATAACAGCACCGAAAACACTTGTTGCAATTACTACAATTCTATAGTTAAGCTTACCATTGGATATCTGGTCGAAATATTGACCTGCTGTAGCTGTTAGTCCTACAGATGTGGTTAAGCAAGCTAACATAACTGCCAAGCCTAAGCCATACCTTCCAAAACCACCTAAAACATGATTAGATATGTTCATAATCAAAGTTGTTCTATCTATATCAGCTGTATAAAGACTTCCAGCTGTAGCTCCCAAATAGCCTAAGCCTCCATAAACAAATGCTAAACCTAAAATGGCAACCATTCCAGCTTTAACAGTCATGGACATTTTCTTTTTTTCTTCAGTATATCCATACTGTACTAATGAAGCTGTTACTACCCCACCAAATAGGATAGCTGCTAATGCATCCATAGTTTGATAGCCTTCAAGGAAACCATAAGAGAAGGAATTATCCAATGTGTTTTCTGCTAGAATTCCAATAGGAGTAACTACTCCCTTCACTATTAAAAGAGTTAATAATGCAAACAATGCAGGTGTAAGTATTTTACCTATTTTGTCCATTACATCGCTAGGAGAAATAACAAAGTATAAATTAATGGCAAAATAGATAATTGCAAATATAACTGGACTAAGACCTGGGAAAAGTTGTTGACCTCCCATTTCAAAAGCTGTAGCTCCAGTTCTTGGAATAGCTAGTAATGGACCAATAGATATGACTATAGTAATACCCAAGAACTTAGCAAAGGCTGGTGATACCTTTCTTCCTAGCTTGTCTACATCACCGCCTGCTTTTGATGAAGCAACAATTCCTAAAAAGGGCAAACCTACTCCTGTCAAAAGGAAACCGATTACAGCAATGATCCACTTATGTCCTGCTATCATTCCTAAATAAGGTGGAAATATCAAGTTACCTGCTCCAAAGAACATGGAAAAAAGTGCTGCCCCAAGCACTAGTATATCTTTATTTTTTTTGCTCACAGGTCATACCTCCTTAAGCTAGTCTTTAGCACACGATTATATATTAGCATTTTTTTATCAATTTAGCAAATAAAAAATTTTATACACAATTGTTAATTTAATCACAATGTACCTGTATCTTTTATGTTGAAATGTCAGAAAATACAAAAAGCTAAGCCTTTTTTGGAAGTAGGCTTAGCTTTTATTTCTCACAAAACCACCAAGGAGTACTTTTAACTCCTTCACCTTGAAAATTATGCATAAAGTAAAGTATACAACTACTCCTAATCCTATTGATAGCAATAAAATTAAGGTCTCAAAAAGTTTGCTAAAATCATATCTATCCGTTAAACCATAGAAAACTAAATAAACCACCATTCCCATAACCAAAGCAGCTGCCAAGGTCTTAATTAGGCACCTCATATATCCTTTTAAACCAATGGGGCCAATTTTTTTCCTTAAACTAATAAAAAGCATTATTGAGGTAAAGGTAGTAGAAATACTAGTAGCAAAAGCCAGTCCTCCATGGGCCATAAATCTTATAAAAATTAAATTTAATATTATATTTAGCCCTACTGACAAAGCTCCATTTATCATAGGTGTTTTAGTATCCTGGAGGGAATAAAATACCTTATTCAACATAAGCCTTAAAGAGATACCTACCAGGCCTAGGGAATAGAAGAATAAAGCCTGTGAAGTCATAATAGTATCCTTGGCTGTAAACTGTCCCCTTTCAAAAAATATACTTACTATTGGTTCTGCTAATACCATTATGCCTATTGTAGCAGGAACGGTTATTAATAGTATTATGTTTATACCTTGGGACATAATCTGCTTAACTTGGGCATTGTCCCCTTGGGAAAAGGCCCTAGAAAGCATAGGAAATATAACTGTAGTTATGGCAGCTATGAATACTGAAACTACTACATCATTTATTTTAGCTGAATAGTTAAGGGCTGATATGCTTCCTTCTACCAAGTTTGAAGCCAATGTTTTGTCTACAATAGTATTTATCTGCTGTACTGCTGAGCCTAGTAAAACTGGTAATGCTAGGGTAAGGGTCTTTTTAATATAGCTATCATTTAAGTTTGCACCTAAACTATACCTAAAACCCCTATGTCTAACTGCTGGTAGTTGGATTAGAAATTGGGTGGAGCTGGCTAATACACTAGTAATCATTAAGGCATGAATATTATCCTTGTCTGCCATAAATAACAAGAAAACAATAAATATTAAATTGTAAGGCAGTCCCATTATGGCTGGTGGTCCAAATACCTGGCTACTGTGTAAAAAGCCAGAAAAAACGTATGTAAAGCCTAGGAATACTACAATAGGTAGTCCCAGCCTGTTAAGCTTTACTGCTAAAGCAAACTGTTCCCCTTCAAAGCCACCAGCTACTATTTTGATTATCAAGGGTGAAAGGAAATAGCCTAGTATGGCTATTGTTAAGGATAAAAAGAAGACTACGTTTAATATATTGTTGAGAAACTGTAGCTTACCCTTTCTACCCCTTGTTTCTTCTACTTCTGTAAAAACTGGAACTAGGCTTGTATTTAAGGCTGAACCAGCAGCAGTCATTATCATAGTGGTGGCCGTCATAGCCACAAAGTAAGTATCTGTTTCAAAACCTGCCCCATATTTAGAGGCTATGAGCATCTCTCTAACAAAGCCTAACATTTTACTCACTAAAGTGAATATGGATATCATCATTGCTGATTGGGCAATTTTATTGGCTTTTGACATAATTATTCTCCTTTTCGTAAGTTGCTATATTTTATATTAAGCTATAGTTTTTTATCTAAGATATTATATCACAAGGGAGTAGTTAGAATATATATTTTTAAGAATAGGGCCCATTTTCCAACAAAAAACTGCCCATACTAGTTGGTATGGGCAGGGG
>CALBUB010000058.1 GCA_937967955.1 uncultured Bacillota bacterium
AATAGGATTTAAATTTGACTAAAATATGCTTTCTATTAGATTGTTTTTCCTCCTTTAATTTAGCTATATAAAAAGCATATAGCGAAGGTAAGTACTGAAAGCTCTTGTATTTAACTTCTTTAACTAACTTAAAATAAATAAGTTGGTATAAAAAAACAAAAGTAGGAAATAATTAATGCTGATGGAAAAAACAATCGGGGAGGAAATTATATGAAAAATAGAAAGCTGATTCTTTTCTTAGCACTTATTATTTCTATTATATATATGTTAAGCTTTCATTCAAATAGTCAGGAAGCCTATGTAGATATAAAGGATGAAATAATTCGCCTACATGTAAAGGCCAACAGCGATAGGGAAGAAGACCAGGCTTTAAAACTTAAAGTTAGAGATAAAATATTAGGGGAGGTTATACCTTTACTTGAAAACTCAAAATCTATAGAAGAGACTAGAACAATAGTTAAAGAGAATCTGGACAACATTAAATCCATTGCTGAAAAGGTTATAAAAGAAGAGGGCAAAGACTATCCAGTTGAAGTTTATTTTGGTATGGAAAATTTCCCAACTAGAAAATATGGAGAAATAGTCCTGCCAGCAGGAGAATATGAAGCCCTTTTAGTCACAATAGGAGAAGGTAAGGGTAAAAATTGGTGGTGTGTAATGTTTCCCCCTCTATGCTTTGTTGAAATGGACCACGGAGTGGCTGCAAATACAGAAGAAGATCTAGGCATAGTTGCTGCCAATGCAGATGGAGATATAAACATCTACTCAGTTAGCAATCATCCCCCTTTAATATTAAAATCTAAAATAGTAGAGCTACTAGAAAGGACAAAAGTCTATATTGCAAGCAGATTCGCTATTTACAATTAAGGATAAAAGGCTGCAGTTTTGCAGCCTTTTATCCTTTTAATAAACCCATTATAGTATTGTAAACTAGATAACTACAATAAGAAGGCTGTTGCCTTTGCAACAGCTTAAATCTTCTTGTAGTACTTAGAGCTTTCAAAGAATTCATCCTTAAGTTCTTTTACCTTTCCGCTTAACAACAATAAACCTAGCATATTAGGAATGATTACCAAAGCCAACATAAGGTCCATAAATTGATATATAAATTCTAAATCTGCAATTGCCCCTAGCAGTATTGAAATAATATAGATTATACGCATTACCTTTGAGAAAGCAGTTCCAAACAAATATTCAGCTTGTTTTTCTCCATAATATACTATGGCTATAATGGTTGAAAGAACAAATAGGCTTAGGTTAATTGTTACAATTATACCTCCCAAACTTTCTCCAAATATTCCTTGGAAGGCTAAGGATGGTATGGTACCAGCTCTACTTCCAGGAATTTCTTGGTATAAGCCTGTTACCAATACTACGAGAGCTGTTGCAGTACACACTATTAAAGTATCTACCACATTTTCAAATAGTCCCCACATGGCTTGACGAACTGGATGGTCTGTTGTTGCTGTTGCATGGGCAATTGGGCCAGTACCCATACCAGACTCATTTGAATAGACTCCTCTAGCCATACCCCATCTTATAGCCTGAGTAATTGTTGCACCAGCAAAACCGCCAACAGCTGCAGCAGGTGTAAAGGCATGTTTAAAAATAGAAGCTATTGCACCAGGCAGTTCTGTAATATTGATTATAATTATAGCTACTGCACCTAATACATACAATATGGACATAAAGGGAACTAGCCTTTCTGCCACTTGCCCAATCCTTTTTATTCCTCCAAAGGCTACTATTCCTACTATGCTTGCTAATACAATACCTACTAGCCAGTTGGGAATATTGATAGTGCTGGCTGATTGGACTACTGAAACCGTTTGGGCAGAAATGGATGGTGCTATTTCAATCATTAGGAAAAAGGAGAAAAGTATTCCAAGAAGTTTTCCTAAAGGCCCTTTAATCCCTTTTGATAGATAATACATAGGCCCTCCAACGTATTCTCCTTCTTCATTTACTTCCCTGTAATTTATGGCTAATACTATTTCGGAAAACTTAGCTCCTGCTCCAATTAAAGCCACAAGCCACATCCAAAATACAGCCCCAGGACCACCAAAGGTAATAGCTACTGGTACCCCAACTATATTTGCAGCCCCTATACAAGAAGCTAAGGCAGTGGTTGCTGCTTGGAAGGAAGATATAGTACCTTCACCTTCAGACTTTTTAAACATGTTACCAAAAGTTTCTTTCATGGCAAAGGGGAAATATTTAAACTGGACAAAACCTAATCTAATAGTTAGAAAAATACTACCCCTACTAATAGTACTAACATGGGGATTCCCCAGAGCCAGTTGGAAAAGCTGATAATAGCATCCATAATAGTTTCCATATATATCCCTCCTTTTGCTAATTTTTATTCTTATAAAAAAGTATTAGACTAATATTTTTAGCTATATTTTGAAATAATGGATATATTTACTATTTATATACATTTTAAATATCATATAGAATATTTTAATGATTATGACAATTTATTTGGCTTTAATTTAACTTACACCATTTTTCTTCATTTTTTTATAAAAAAAGCTAGTATATTTTCCTGTATTTGGATGAACAAAAGGAGCTTACAAGAGAATAATATAGTTCATTTGAGATAAGCTATTGTGTAACAAGACTATAGCTTTTTCTAGCTTTGAATAAATTTTTTACTAATACAAAAAATATAGTAGCCAAACAATATATGGGAGGAGGAAAAAAAGCTTGAATAGAAGGAAGAAGTTTACCCTATTGACTTTGTTTTTAACATTGGCTATTTTATCAGGTCTTTTTATAAATGAACACTGGAAGCAAGAAGCTTCATATGGTAGAAAGTATCTTGCACCAAGGATCCTATATTGGGGTACTCAAGGGGAAGATGTTAAAAAGGTACAATCAAGACTTGTTCAGTGGGGCTATTTAGTTGGTGAAGTTGATGGTATATATGGTCCAGAAACTTATAGGGCAGTTAGAAGGTTCCAAGAGAAAAATGGACTTAAGGTAGATGGAGTAGTAGGACCAGAAACGGCAGCAGCTTTAGGAATATCTTTAAGTGAAGCTCAGCCAGCTTCTGCTACAGGACTAAATAGGGAGTCAGATGAATACCTTCTTGCAAGATGTGTCCATGGAGAAGCTAGAGGGGAGCCCTATATAGGAAAAGTAGCAGTAGCAGCTGTAGTGCTAAATAGGGTAAAACATCCAGACTTTCCTAATACTATAGCAGGAGTAATATATCAGCCTTTGGCCTTTACAGCTGTAGCCGATGGACAGATAAACTTAACTCCTAATAAGGACTCTATAAGAGCCGCAAGGGATGCATTAAATGGATGGGATCCAACTTATGGAGCATTATACTACTGGAACCCAGTTACAGCAACAAGTAAGTGGATTTGGACTAGAAAAGTAACCCTTAAGATAGGTAAACACTGGTTTGGAGTATAGGAGGTGATAAAATGGATAGAGATAACAGACGAAGATGGTGGATAGCACCAAGTATACTAGCATTGGCGTTAATACTATCCCTTGCTTGGGGATATAGGGAATATACGATAAGAAAGGATATGGAAGTTACATTAGAAAATGTTTATCAGAGGCTCTTCTTTGACGTAAAAAAACACGTAGAAAATGTTCAAGCTAACCTTTCAAAGGCTATGGTAGCTAACT
>CALBUB010000059.1 GCA_937967955.1 uncultured Bacillota bacterium
TAAGGGATAGGACTCAACTGGCTATATACTATTATAAGAAAAAATACGGTGTAGAAGATTAGACTTAAAGTTAAAGTTTAACTTTAAGTCTAAAAGGTTGAAAAATACAGCTTCTTAAAGTTAATGTAATGTATTAACTTTAACTTATGTTGCTTTAGTTTTAATTTTATATTACCATTGTTATATAACATTTAGAGGTGTTAATATGGTCATTTTTGTTGATGCTGATGGCTGTCCTGTAGTTGATATAGCCATCAAAGTAGCAAAGGAATATAATATAAAAATAGTTGTAGTTAAAAACTATAGTATTTGGCTAGAGGATGCTTATGCAGAAATAGTATCTGTAGATGTTTCCAGGGATAGTGCAGACTACTATATTGCAAATAGGATAGAAAAAGATGATATACTTATTACTCAAGACTATGGTCTTGCAGCCATGGGCCTTACTAAGGGTGCCTATTGTATTAACCAAAATGGCCTTTGGATTACTGATGATAATATAGGCCTTTTATTAGATAGAAGGCATATTAATGCAACTTTAAGAAGGAAGAAGAAAATATATACTAAATTTAAAAAAAGAAGTCCTCAAGCAGATGAGAACTTTGAAGGGAGTTTAAGAAAGCTTATAGGACATATTTCAAATAAAACCTAAAATATTAATCCCTTATCCTTTTTCCACATTTAGGACAGTGATTTTTCTTGATTAAATTTATACACACCAATATTGTCCCAGCAATGCTAACTATACTGAACAAAATATGCTCTGCCATAATCCCCCTCCATTAATAGGCATATATTTACTAAAATCACTATTTTTAAAGACTTATGGATTTCATATCCATATTATTCTACATAGTAAAAACAAATCCCTTTATTAATATTTTCTCCATTAAAAAATAGCCTCCAATTAGCTGGAGGCTATTTCATTAATCCCATATTT
Source organism: uncultured Bacillota bacterium (assembly GCA_937967955.1). GTDB lineage: Bacteria > Bacillota > Clostridia > Tissierellales > Tepidimicrobiaceae > JAAYHX01. Next base: position 941 of record CALBUB010000059.1, read on the forward strand.
TCTTTAATATCGTTTAAATATTTAGTAACTGGAGGTACCACCTGTTTCTTTCTGGAAAGGACTCCTGGTGCATAGAAGGAGTTGTTAACTAGCTTTTCCCCAAAGGCTTGGGCTGCTAATTCTTTATGAGGACCTACTACAATTATTTCTGAAGCTTCTTTTATTATATCGGTTAACATGAGCATGAATATAGAATAGCCATCCCTTTTAGCCCTTTCCTCCATTAGGGCAATTAAATCCTCCTTCATCTCCTCAATACTTTCAGGGTCAGTAGTAAATACTTGGGCAATTCCCATCTTTTCATCTTCTATATTGAAGGACTTAAAATCCTGCTCTAATAATTCCTTTGGAGTCTTTCCTTTTAAGGATGTACCTGCCTTAAACATCTGGTGAGCAAACTCCTCAATGTCTAGATTAGCAATTTTAGCTAATCTCTCTAGCATTATCTTGTCGGTAATAGTTGAGGTAGGTGATCTTAACAATAGGGTATCAGATATAATGGCTGCTGCTAGTATTCCTGCAATCTTCTTAGAAGGCCTTCTTCCATTTTCAAACATTATAGAAGCAACTATAGTAGATGTACTTCCTACTGGCTCATTCCTAAAGTATATAGGATTGCCTGTAAAAACATCGGCTATCCTATGATGGTCTATTATTTCAAGTATTTCACATTCTTCTATTCCATCTACCGACTGGCTTCTTTCATTGTGGTCAACTAGTATTACCTTCTTCTTCATGCTAGATATTAGGTGATATCTGGATATTAAGCCTACCACCCTATTACTGCTGCAACTGTCTACTACTGGATAGCTTCTAAATCTAGTTTGGGCCATTTGCTCCCTTACATTGTCTACTAAATCGTCTAAAGAGAATTTTACAATGTTTTCAGTGGTCATTACATTTTTTATAGGAATTGATTGGGTAATAAGCCTTGAAGTTGTAAAAGTATCATGGGGAGTAGAAATTATAGTTACACCCTTTTCTTGGGCTTTCTTTATTATCTTTTCTTCTACTTTTGTATCCCCAGTAACTATCATTAAGGAAATATTCCTATCTACTGCAATAGCCTGCCCGTCAACCCTATCGCCACAGATTATAATGTCATTTTCCTCTATGTATTCCTTTGCTGTGTTAGGTTCCATAGCCAGTACTAAAATCTTTCCAGTAAAGGGCTTTACCTTATCAGGCATGACTACTATATCTGCTGATAGGGTATCGATTATATTGTCTAAGGATGTACCTGCTTTTCCTAATATACTATTGTCCCATACATCTATGTAGGAACCTATTATGTCAGAGATAGAAACCATCCCTATTAATTGCTCCTTTTCGTTTACCACTGGTAAACTATTTAAGCTGTTCTTATTCATTATCTCTAAGGCCATTCCTAAAGATATATCAGGACTAACAGGAGCTACTTTATCAAAGTTTAAATCCTTAACACACAATCTAGCTGTTTCCAACAGCATGGGAGGTTCTACTCCAAAATAGTCTAGTATGAATTGGGTTTCCCTATTTAATTCTCCCAGCCTAACTGGAATTGCATTTATTTTTCCACTGGCATTTTTATATTCTGCATAGGCCAGTGCAGCACATATGGAATCTGAATCAGGATTTTTATGACCTATAACATATACTGTTTCCTTCATAAGTTCCCTCCATAATTTTTCTTTTGTAATATGTTTTAAACAGCAATATTTTGGGTATTAGTTTTTAAGTGCCTATAGTACAAATTATTACCCTTTTATCACATTTGTAGAAAATTAGTTAATTTTTACCAAATACCATTAGAGCTAACCTTTAAATTTTGGAGTAAGTCATTTACTAAATTGACAAAAGACTATATTTAATATAAACTATTTTTTACCTGAGTGCAAATAATTAATAAGAAATCTAGTATTTTACAAAATAAATATAATGGAGGTTATGCCTATGGCAAGTATAAAAGAACTATTCGCTCCAAAAGATTTAACCGTAGGTCCTCCTTGGAAACGGATTATTGAATTTTCTACACCCTTGTTAATAGGTAATGTGGCCCAACAGTTTTATAATACTGCCGACTCAATTATAGTAGGTAGGTATGTAGGGGATAATGCTTTGGCTGCTGTTGGTAGTGCAGGCCCCATATTAAATCTTCTATTAGTGCTATTTGTGGGAATTGCTGTTGGGGCTAGTATAATGGTATCCCAATATTTTGGAGCAAAGGATAGAGAAAAGCTTTCTAATACCATTGGTGCATGTATAACCCTTACTGCTATTGCATCCATAATAATAATGATAATAGGACCATTAGTTACCCGCCCAATGCTTAGACTACTTAACACACCTGCTAGTATTATAGATTGGAGTGCAGGCTATCTAATCATATTTTTCCTAGGTATTGTAGGCTTTTCTTACTACAATATTCTATCAGGTGTCTTAAGAGGATTAGGAGATTCCTTATCAGCCCTTGTATTCCTACTTGTTTCCACTGCTTTAAATATAGTGCTTGATATTATATTTATTACTAGATTTAATATGGGAGTACCTGGTGTTGCTTTAGCAACGGTTATAGCCCAAGGAATATCGGCTATACTTTGTTTTCTTAAGTTGCTAAGCATGAAAGACCTATTCGAAATTAATTTAAAATACTTAAAGCTTAACAAAGAATATGCACATAGATTGATAAAGCTTGGTCTACCCTCTGGTTTGACCCAGGGAATTTTTTCATTGGCTATGATTATTGTACAGTCCTTAACTAATACTTTTGGTGAAATGATAATTGCCGCCAATGTTATTATAATGCGTGTTGATGGTTTTGCCATGATGCCTAATTTCTCCTTTGGAAGTGCCATGACTACTTACACTGGCCAAAATATTGGGGCTAAAAAGATGGATAGGGTAAACGAAGGAACTAAACAGGGCACTTTAATTGCTGTAACCGTCTCAACAATAATAACCATTATAATACTAACCTTCGGTAGAAATTTAATGAGTATTTTCACCTCTACAAAAGAATTAGTGGATACAAGTATGTATATGATGAAAATACTTGCTTTAGGCTATATTGCCATGGCTGTAACCCAATGTCTATCTGGAGTTATGAGGGGTGCAGGAGATACTATAACTCCCATGTGGATTTCCCTTATAACTACCGTATTATTCCGCGTACCAGCCGCTTATGGTATTGCATACCTTACAAGAAGTCCAGCCTATCCAAATGGCAGGCCCGAATCTGTATTCGTTTCCCTACTCATATCATGGACTATGGGTGCAGTTATAACGTCCCTCTTCTATAGAAGGGGTAAATGGAGGGAAAAAGCATTATCAATACATGATAGCGCTTTAGAAACCCATTAATGTAAGCCTCCCTATGGGAGGCTTCAAATTATAGAAACTACAGGAGTTGATGAAATGCTTCAACTAAAAAATATAACTAAAACATATATTACTGGAGAATTTAAACAAGTAGCTCTTAATAAGGTAAATATCAATTTTAGGAAGAATGAATTTGTAGCCATTCTAGGACCTAGTGGTTCTGGAAAGACTACCCTTTTAAACATTATAGGCGGCCTGGACCGATATGATGATGGGGATTTGATAGTCAATGGCAAATCTACTAAGAATTTTAAGGATTCCGACTGGGATGCCTACCGTAACAACAGCATAGGCTTTGTCTTTCAAAGCTATAATCTAATACCCCATTTGACTGTACTGGATAATGTGGAAATGGGTATGACCTTAAGTGGCGTAAGTCCAGCTGAAAGGCATAAAAAAGCTTTGGAAGTTTTAGAACAAGTAGGCTTAAAAGAACACATACATAAAAAGCCTAACCAACTTTCTGGTGGCCAGATGCAAAGGGTGGCCATTGCCAGGGCTCTAGCAAATGAACCAGATATAATACTGGCTGATGAACCTACTGGTGCATTAGATACTGGAACCAGTATACAGATTATGGACCTAATCAAGGAAATATCCCAGGATAAATTGGTTATAATGGTAACCCACAATCCCGCTTTGGCAGAAAAGTATGCTGATCGTATCATAAGGATTGAAGATGGTAAGATAGTTGATGATACTAAGCCTTATGAAGAGATAGATAAAGAGGATGCTTATAAGCTTAAGAAAACTAGCATGAGCTTTTTTACTGCCTTAAAGCTTTCAGGCAAAAATATATTAACTAAAAAGTTTAGAACAACCCTTACTGCCTTTGCTTCTTCTATTGGGATAATAGGAATAGCCTTGATACTCAGCCTGTCTTCAGGCTTTAAAATTAAAATAGATGAGTTTCAAAGGGATGCCCTTTCAGAGTTTCCCATTATTATATCCCAGACTACTGCCCAAATGGATAGGGAAACTATGGAGAAAATGAGAGGAGAAATAAGAAAAGCTCAAAAGAAAAGGGAAGACTATCCTAGTGTAAAAAAGGTATACCCCTACGACCCAGAAGAGTTTTCTGTTGTCCATACTAATAAGTTTACTGAGGAATATATAGAATATATAAACAATATAAGCCCAGAAGTATGTAGCCGCATTGGTTACATGAGAATGGTTGGTATGAATCTGCTTAGAGAGACAGAAGAAGGAATTGTCCCTGTAAAGCTTGCAACAGGCCTTAATTCAAATTCTCAATCTAATCCCCACAATATAACAAGCACTAGGGGCTTAGGTATGGCCACCTATCCTGAAAATATTGATAACTCAAGGCAAAGCTATCTAGAGGAAAACTATGACCTATTAGCTGGAGAATATCCTACTGAAGAAACTGATTTAGTATTAGTAGTAGATAAGAAAAATAGGATTAACATAGCCACACTGAAAAATTTAGGCTTTGAAACAGAAAATGTTGAAGCTATAGATTTTGATGAAATAGTAGGCTTAGAGCTTAAACTAATACCCAATGATGAATACTATACTAAGACCCAATTTGGCAACTTCGTTCCCAGAAACGATTATACTGCCATGTATAATTCTGAAAAGGCCATAACTCTTAGAATCTCTGGAATTGTAAGGCTTAAAGAGGATGTGGAAATAGACCTTTTGGGAAATGGTATTGTATACAGCGATAGGCTACTTCAAAGGCTTATAGATATGGAAAAGGATTCAGAAATAGTGAAGGCTCAAAGGGAAGCTGATTTTAATGTATTGACCATGGAAGAATTGGATGAAGAAGAAAAGAAGAATCTACTGGCCTATTTAGGGGCAGATTCTATACCCTATATGATATTTTTATATCCTACCGATTTTGATTCAAAGGAAATGGTAAAGGAATACCTTGATGAGTATAATGCTGGCAAGGCAGAAGAAGATACAATTGTTTATACAGATTTGGCAAGTACAATTACTGAAATGACTGGCAGCATAATGAATGCTATAACCCTAGTGTTGATTGCTTTTTCATCTATTTCCTTGGTAGTATCCTTAATAATGATAGGTATAATCACCTATATTTCAGTATTAGAACGTACAAAGGAAATAGGTATATTGAGAGCCTTAGGGGCAAGGAAGAAGGATATTACCCGAGTATTTAATGCTGAAACATTTATAATAGGTAGCTTCTCTGGTCTTTTAGGAATAGGTATTGCATATTTGCTAACCTTCCCAGTAAACAATATAATTGAAGATTTAACAGAACTGGAAAATGTAGCCCAGCTTAATCCCCTCCATGCAGTAATACTCCTTGTATTAAGTCTAGTATTGACCTTGTTAGGGGGAGCAATACCAGCTAAAATGGCAGCTAAAAGGGATCCAGTTGTAGCCTTAAGGAGTGAATAATATTAACTCCCACCTCATTAAAGGTGGGAGTTTTTAATTACAAAAGAGGATATAACTCTTTGTCTTCCTTATTTAATCTAGCTTCTAGGAGCTGGAAGGTTTCTTTAGTTTCTTTTACAAAGCTGTCAACGTCAGCTAATATTTTAGTTTTAGTATTGTAATTATCTTTATAGGCCATAAAGCTATCTCCTATACCTACCATCTCATTCATATAGGTCTCGGCTAATTCCTTTAGTTTCATATTAGAACTATTGAGTAAATCTGGATATAGGAAGTCATTTTCTGATATAAGATGGATTTTTAATTTACCAGCTAACTTGTTTAACTCTTTGGCTATATCCATAGCCTTTTCCTCTACCTGCTCCTTGTTTATTATATCTAATATATAGGCTATAGAAGCCCTAATTTCCTCATGCTGCCTTTTTAAATTGTCTATATACATATTTTAACACCCCTGTTCATTAAACTATCTAACAGGATAATAGCATAAAAATGGTATTTTTACGGTAACATTTGTTACATTATGAAATTTATCCCTAGAAGTATAAAAAAAGCCTACAGAAAAGCCTGTAGGACTAAATTATTCCCATTGTAAAAGCCTTCTTTCCCCTTCTAATTTCTGTATATCAGTTATATCCTGGGTAACTTCCAACACTCCCTTGTATTCCCCTTTAGAATTTCTTAAGGGGAAGTACTGAATGAGTAGTTTCCTTCCTTTAAAGTCTATCCAAAATGTAGCTGAATCCTTAGTTCCTTTCCTAAATTCATCTATTATCTTATTTACTATGTGTAGACTCTTTTGAGGATGGCAATTTCTCACATCACGGCCTATAACTGCTGGAGAGCGGGGAAAAATCCTATCCTTAGGTTTAGTAAAGTACTTAACCTTATTGTTTTCATCAACGAAAGTAAGATCTACTGGCAGGGTATCTAAAAGGAGTGCCAGCTGTTCAAAGGTAAGCTCTCCTGTTCCAGTTTTGAAGGTCATACCTTCAAAGGCGTGTACTTCTATAGCCTCTCCTGGCTTAATATCTGGCTTATCTATAAATGGAAAGCCATATTCAAGGCTTTGCCTATTCATCTCCTCCCATTCACTATCCTCTATTATTTCCATGGCAGCAGGAAAGAGGATTAGATTTTCCTTCTTAGCTATTCCCAGCATAGCAAAGAAAAGCCTTCCAATTTCCTCATTGAACTTTTCTAAGGAAAAGTCTTCTTCCAATACAGCAATTACTCTCTTTATAGTGTCCCTAGCATGGTCATGAAGAGTCCACATGATACTAAGTCCATGGAATTTTTCATGTTTCTTTTCCATGTAGGGAAACAATATGTTTTCTTTCTTTAGGTAGTGTTCATTGAACTCCTTAAGGTCTTTTACTATCTCTAATATTTCATCCTTTTTCTCCTCTACCTCTTTATTGAGTATTATCTTTCTTATTCTTCCTAAACGCTCTTCTAAAGCTTCATTTTCCTTTATTAAAATGTCAATAAAGCTGTTTTTCTTTGGCTTTTTCCATGGATAGCTATTTAGGGCTTTATAAAATACATTAATAACCTTATCTAATATCTTTAATATATCTTCTGGGGTATAGCCCTTTTCTATTTTAGAGTAAAATATCTCAAAGCATTCCTGAGGAGTTACTGCTTGTATATCCTCCTTGTATTTATCATACAAATATTTGCCATCTTCATTATCTAAAACCCCTT
>CALBUB010000060.1 GCA_937967955.1 uncultured Bacillota bacterium
GGCATCTTTTACACCTGGATCATCACTTATATTTATTAACCACTCGTAAGTAGCCCTTGCTTTTTGCTCTGCTGCCATATTTTCATGCAAATCAGCTATTGGATCTCCTTTAGAGTTGATAAAAGTTGCTGTCCATGGTACTCCAGCTGCATTATGGGGAAAGGGGCTTTTGCCATGATTTACATAATGGGCTTCGAAGGCAGTACCTTTGATTTGCTCTGGAGTTGCATCTTTTACTAATTTCCAAACTATAGTGCCTATAATTTCCCAATGAGCCATCTCTTCTGTACCAATATCTGTAAGTAAAGCCTTTGCTCGATTAGTAGGCATAGTCCATCTTTGGGTTAAGTAACGTATGCCTGCTGATAGTTCTCCATCTGCCCCTCCAAATTGTTCTATAATCATCTGAGCCAAGGCAGGATTAGTTGTATATACCTTAACTGGATATTGTAATTTTTTTTCATATATCCACATATTATCCCTCCTGCTTATATATCAAAGTCTATTTCCCATGGCCAAGGTCCATTTATATATGCCCAAGGGCAGCCACTCATGCGATCATTTCTAAGGGGGCCATATTTTCCTTCATATATAGAGACTAGTTCATTATATTTATGAGAGTATTCATTGTGCAGCCTTAAAGCTTCTTCATCATAGGGATGAGTATCTAAGTATAGGGCTGTCTCTATTAATACAAAGCTATATTCCATTAGTTCTTTCAACAACATCTTTTGTTCCCTATCCATAATATACTCCCTCCTCTACCATCTTCTCTCTTTCATCATAGGGCATATATAGTTCTGGAAATAAGGTTCCTCTTTTAAGGGCTTCAGAGGGGCTATACACTTGCTTTAACCTTTGGAAAGGAACATAAGCCCTAGCTAGCAGCATGGTCTTTTCCCTTTCATAATAACCTCTATTCATGCATATCCTCCTACTCCGTATAATTTCTCACACTACATATTACGTAAAAGAAGTATTTTTGTGACAATAAAAAAGGTTGAAATGGAATTTCCATTTCAACCTTTTTCTATCCAAATTATTTAGTTAGTTTCACTTTTCCATCTAATATCTCTCTTGCTCTATGGCAAGCCACATAATGGTCTTTTACAACCTCTTCAAATTTTGGCTCTTTCTTTCTACATATTTCAGTAGCATAAGGGCATCTGTCTACAAATCTACAAGCATCTGGCGGATCTATTGGGCTTGGTACATCCCCCTCTAGCATTATTCTGTGTCGACTTCTTTGTATCTCTGGATCTGGAATAGGTATTGCTGATAGCAAGGCTTGTGTATAAGGGTGTATTGGTCTTTCATATAATTCTTCTGATTCTGCTAGCTCCATCATATGGCCAAGATACATAACTCCTACTCTATCTGAAATATATCTAACCATAGATAGATCGTGGGCAATAAATAGGTAGGTAATTCCAAACTCCTCTTGTAATTCCTTTAATAAGTTAACTACTTGAGCTTGTATTGATACGTCTAAGGCTGATATAGGCTCATCACAAACGATGAACTTTGGATTTAAGGCTAGTGCTCTTGCTATACCTATCCTTTGACGTTGGCCTCCAGAGAACTCATGAGGGAAACGGCTAGCATGTTCTTCATTAAGACCTACTAATTTTAGCAATTCCATTACCCTATTACGGCGTTCCTTTTCACTTTTATAGGCCTTGTGTATATCTAAAGGCTCTGCAATAATATCCTCCACAGTCATTCTAGGATTCAAAGACGCATATGGGTCTTGGAATATCATCTGGAAGTCTTTTCTTATTTCTTGCATTTCATTACGAGACAATTCATAAATATTTTTTCCCTTAAATATAACTTGTCCTTCAGTAGGTTCATAAAGTCTAATAATAGTCCTTCCCGCTGTTGATTTACCACAGCCAGATTCTCCTACCAAGCCAAAGGTCTCTCCTGGATATATATCAAAACTTATCCCATCTACTGCTTTTAAAGTTTTTCCTCCACCAACATTAAAATGTTTTTTAACATCTCTTACTGAAATTAATGGTTCGGCCACTATTTTTCACTCCCTTCTGCTGCACCTTTTGCCATTGGATGGTTTAACCAGCAGCAACTATAATGAGTATCAGTATGATAATCTCTCTGAGGCATATGCTCTTTACAAATAACCATGGCTTCGTCACACCTATCGTAGAAGGGGCAGCCCTTTGGAGGTTTATATAAATCAGGAGGTGTTCCTGGAATAGAATGAAGAGTTTCACTTCTACTCATATCTAAACGTGGAACACTACCCAATAATTTTCTAGTATAAGGATGTTTTGGGTCATTAAATATTTCGTATACTGTACCTTCTTCCATAAGCTGTCCACCATACATTACAATTACTCTATCACACATATCTGCAACTACACCTAAATCGTGAGTTATTAATATAATTGAGGTACCTAATTGCTCTTGTATATTCTTCATAAGGTCTAATATTTGAGCTTGTACAGTTACATCCAGAGCTGTAGTAGGCTCATCGGCAATTAACAGCTTAGGGTTTGATACCATTGCTAGAGCTATCATAACCCTTTGACGCATACCACCTGAAAATTCATGGGGATATTGCTTTATTCTCTTTTCAGGTTGAGGAACAGATACTAACTTTAGCATTTCTATAGCCTTTTCTTCGGCTTCTTTTGAACTAAGTTTTTGATGTTTTAATAAACCTTCAACTATTTGTTTCCCAACTTTCATAGTAGGATTTAGGGATGTCATTGGATCCTGAAATATCATAGAAATCTTATTTCCTCTTATTTGTTGCATTTCCTTTTCACTTTTCTTTATTATATCCTCGCCTTCAAATAGGATTTGGCCTCTTTTATAAAAGGCAGGTGGCATAGGAAGAAGTTGCATAATAGAATTTGCTGTTACACTCTTTCCACAGCCTGATTCTCCTACTAAGGCTACAGTTTCTCCTTTATTTACATGAAAGCTAACGCCACGAACAGCCTCAACTTCCCCAAAATAAGTTTGGAAGGATACTGCTAAATCCTTTACTTCCAATATTTTTTCCATACTTCCACCTCTTTCTACTTACGTAATCTAGGATCTAAAGCGTCTCTTAAACCATCACCTAATACGTTAAAGGAAAACATTATAAGTGAAATAACAAAAGCTGGTATTGCTATCTGATAGAAAAGCCCTATTGGCATTACTGCTAGTCCATCGTTAGCCAAGGTTCCTAAACTTGGTCTTGGTGGCTGCAAACCTAATCCCATAAAGCTTAATGTAGCTTCTGAGAATATAGCCCTTGGAATAGTCAAAGTTACATTAACTAATATGGGACCTAAAGCGTTAGGTATAATATGTTTTCTTAATATCCAGCCTTTAGAGGCTCCTAAGGATTCAGCTGCTAAGGAGTATTCAGACTCTTTCAATTGGAGTACTTGTCCTCTAACCAAGTTTGCCATTGGTACCCAGCCAGTAATAGTCATAGCCAGTATAAGCACAGACATGGAAGTACCAGAACCTGCAGTTGAAAATACTACTGATATCAATACTACTACAAGCATATATGGAATACTATAGATAACTTCTGCAATACGCATCATTATAGCATCTACTCTACGGGAAGCCATCCCGGCAATTCCACCATATATAACACCAATACCAAAGTCTATTAAAGCTGCAGCAATTCCTATAAACAAGGAATATCTAGTACCTAACCATACCCTACTAAACAAGTCTCTTCCTAATTCATCTGTACCAAACCAATATTCCTTATTTGGCTTAACATTTATATTAGCGTAACTTTGCTCGTTATAATCATACTTACTCAATACTGGACCTATAATAGACATAATACCCAATAGAATAAGCATTACAAGACCAAACATAGCTAACTTATTCTGCTTTAATCTACGCCATACATCGGCCCAATATTTAATAGTAGGACGTCTTATCTGTTCTGCATCTCGCTTATCCTTTGGTGCTTTTTTAAACATATCTTTAGTATATACTTGTTCCATCTTAACGTCCCTCCTCAGTAAGTCTAATTCGTGGATCTATTATTGTATAAGCTATATCCACCAATAGCATCATTGTTACCAACACTATAGCATAGAATACTGTTACACCCATTATCAAAGTATAGTCTCTGTTAAATACAGCAGTTGTAAAGAACATTCCAAGTCCAGGTATTCCAAATATTTTCTCAATAACAAAGCTACCTGCTACTAGATTTGAAATAGTAGTACCTAATATAGATACGATTGGCAATATTGCGTTTCTAACAGCATGTTTCATAACCACTGCTGTTTTTGTAATCCCTTTGGACCTAGCTGTCTTTATATAGTCTTGACCTAAAACTTCAAGCATACTAGATCTCATAAGCCTTGCAAACTGTGCAAGTGGCATAAAAGCTAGTGCAAAAGATGGTAACAAGGTATGTCTCCATTCTCCCCATCCACCTATTGGCAACCATTCTACATTTCTTGCAACAAATTGTATTAAAAAAGAACCCATTACGAAACTAGGTACTGATACGCCAATAATAGAAATTATCATTGCAATATAATCGGGACCTCTATTTTGATATAAGGCTGCAATTGCACCTAAGGCTGGACCAAGGATAAGGGCCATAAGAATAGCTTGAAGACCTAAACTAGCAGAAACAGGAAAACCTCTATTAATCATTTCGTTAACAGTTTCAGTATTAGATTTCATAGATCTACCAAAATTAAATCTGGCAATATTTTTTAAATACATAATATATTGCTCGCTATAGGGTTTGTCCAAACCATATTCTTTTAGTAAGTTTTGATAAACAACTTCAGGTATTTTCTTATTTTCATTAGCAAATGGATCACCTGGAACAGAGTGCATCATTATAAACGTGACAGTT
>CALBUB010000061.1 GCA_937967955.1 uncultured Bacillota bacterium
AGCTTTTGACAGGCAAAAAGAGATTGCCTGGATTTAGTGGTAAGTGGGAAGTTAAAAGGTTGGGAGAGTTAGGTGTAACATATAGTGGATTATCAGGTAAGAAAAAAGAAGATTTTAATAATGGGAATTCATACTATATAACATTTTTGAATGTACTCAATAATCCAGTCATTGATTTAAAACAGGTAGAGAAAGTAAGAGTATCGAAATGGGAAAATCAAAATTTAGTTAGAAAAGGTGACATATTTTTTAATACTTCATCAGAGACTCCGGAGGAAGTAGGTATGTGCTCTGTTCTAATGGAAGACAAACCGAACTTATACCTTAATAGTTTTTGTTTTGGATATAGATTATATGATGGCTCTAAATGTGATGCATTATATTTAACAAGTTATTTGAGAAGTGATTTAGGTAGAAAAATGTTTAGTACAATTGCCCAGGGATCAACAAGATATAACTTGTCGAAAAAGGAATTTAATAATATTGCTATCCCCCTCCCACCTCTCCCAGAACAAAAAGCCATAGCCCAAATCCTTTCTGACATGGATGCTGAAATAGAGGCTTTGGAGAAAAAGCTGGATAAATATAAAAAAATTAAAGAAGGCATGATGGAAAAACTCCTAACAGGGCAGGTGAGGTTAGTATGAGCAGGGTAGGACAGGCAGAAAGGACTACTCAGGATAGAGTTGTTAAACTGTTTGTGGACAAGCTTGGGTATGAATATTTAGGAAACCTGCAGGATAAAGAGGATAATAAAAATGTAGAAACAAGGCTTCTAAGGAAATACTTAAGAAAAAGGGGATATAGCGACAAGCTCATTGAAAGGGCCCTTTACCAATTGAACAAGGCAGTAGGCAACCAAAGTGAAGGCCTTTACCATGTAAACAAGCAGGTTTATGGCCTTTTAAGATACGGTATAGAGGTAAGGGAAAATATAGGTGAAAACAAGCAGACAGTAAAGCTTATAGATTGGAAAGAGCCTTACAACAACGATTTTTATATAGCAGAAGAAGTAACTGTAAAAGGCCAGCATACTAAAAGGCCAGACATTGTCCTATATGTAAATGGTATTGCATTGGGCATACTGGAACTAAAAAGAAGCACTGTCCATGTGGCCAAGGCTATCAGGCAGAATTTGGACAATCAAAAATCAGAGTTTATTAAGCCCTTTTTCCATACCATCCAGTTGATAATGGCAGGCAATGACACAGAAGGCCTAAGATACGGTACCATAGAAACTCCCGAAAAATACTATCTTAGATGGAAGGAAGACCCTAAGGCTGGGGATAAGCTAAGTAAGGAGATTAGATTATTACATACTGATACTAAAAATATTTTAGACAAGGATTTAATAAGCTTATGCCAAAAGGAAAGATTCCTTGATATAATCCATGATTTTGTTGTATTCGATAGTGGCAGAAAGAAGCTCTGTAGGCCAAACCAATACTTTGGAGTAAAGGCAGCCATAGATAGGGTAAAGAAAAAAGAAGGTGGAATCATCTGGCATACTCAGGGTAGTGGAAAAAGCCTTACTATGGTGTGGCTTGCTAAATGGATTAGGGAAAATATCAACAACTCAAGAATACTCATAATCACCGACAGGGAAGAATTAGACCAGCAGATTGAACAAGTATTTAAAGGGGTAGATGAGGATATATATAGGACTAAATCAGGGAAAGACCTAATTGAAAAGCTCAACCAGACTACCCCTTTAATGATGTGTTCACTAATCCACAAATTTGGAGCTAGAGAACAGGTAGATGAAGAAGCTTACTATGATGAATATATTAAAGAAGTAAGGAATAATCTTCCTAAGGATTTTAAAGCTAAAGGAGACATCTATGTATTTGTAGATGAATGCCATAGGACCCAGTCAGGAAAACTCCATAAGGCCATGAAGGAGATACTACCCGATAGCATGTTCATAGGCTTTACAGGTACCCCCTTGCTTAAAAAGGATAAGCCAACCAGCATAGAAGTATTTGGGCCCTATATCCATACTTACAAATTTGATGAAGCCGTTGAAGATGGAGTAGTACTAGACCTTCGCTATGAAGCCAGACACATAGACCAAAATATCACTTCTCAGGAGAAGATAGACCAGTGGTTTGAGGCCAAAACTAGAGGGCTTACCGAATATGCTAAGACTAAGCTAAAGCAAAGATGGGGAACCATGCAGACTATCCTAAGCTCCAAGTCCAGATTAGAGCAGATAGTTAAGGATATAATATTAGATATGGAAACTAAGGACAGATTAAAAAGTGGCCGGGGTAATGCTATGTTAGTAGCAGGCAGCATCTATGAAGCTTGTAAATATTACGAACTATTCCAAGCTTATGGCTTTAAAAAGTGTGCTGTAATAACTTCCTATAACCCCCACATATCAGACATAAAGGGAGAAACTACTGGAGAAGACAAGGATACGGAAAATGTGGAGAAGTATAGGATATATAAAGAGATGCTGGGAGATAAGACTCCAGAAGAATTTGAAAGGGAAGTTAAAAGGAAGTTTATAGAAGAACCAGATCAGATGAAATTGTTAATAGTGGTGGATAAGCTTTTAACAGGCTTTGATGCACCACCAGCCACTTACCTATATATAGATAAGAAGATGCAAGATCATAACCTATTCCAAGCCATATGCCGAGTAAATAGGCTAGATGGAGAAGATAAGGAATATGGCTATATAATCGATTATATGGATTTGTTTAAATCCTTAGAAAAGGCAGTAGCTGACTACACCTCCGAAGCCTTTGCTAACTATGATAAGGAAGATGTAGAAGGCTTGCTTAAAAACAGGCTGGAAAAGGGTAAAGAAAGGCTAGAGGAAGCCTTGGAGAAAATAAGGGCCTTATGCGAACCAGTGGAACCACCTAAAGGTACTGAGGAATACATTAAATACTTCTGCGGAGAAAATCAATTTAGCACGAAAGATTTAAAAGAAAATGAAGAAAAAAGGTTAACCTTATATAAATATACAGCATCCTTAATTAGGGCCTATGCAAATATAGCCAATGATATGCTTGAAGTTGGCTATACTCTTGAGGAGGCCAAAAAGATTAGAGAAGAAGTAAAATATTACGACAATGTTCGTAAGCAAGTAATGATTGCAGCAGGAGATGATATAGACTTAAAGGCTTATGAGCCAGCCATGAGACACTTAATCGATAGCTATATTGGAGCTGAAGAAAGTAGAACAATATCTGCCTTTGAAGACAATACCCTAATTGAACTAATAGTGAAAAAGGGAATTGATGCAGTAGATGATCTACCTGAAGGTATTAAAAGGAGCAAGGAAGCTACAGCTGCCACTATAGAAAACAATGTGAGACGCTTAATTGTTGAAAAAGCACCTACAGATCCTAAGTATTATGAAAGAATGTCTGTACTATTAGATGAACTCATTAGAAAGAGAAAGGAAGAGGCTATAGAATATGAAAAATACCTTCAAGAGATAGCCAAAATAGCCAAGGATAGCTATGACCATAAAGCTTCTTCCTATGTATATCCTGAAGAGATAAATACTGATGAAAGGATTGCTTTATATAACAATTTAAATCAAAATAAGGAGCTGGCTATTGCCATAGATGAAACCTTAAAAAAGAGAAGGCCTGCTGGTTGGAGAGACCATCCAGCTAAGAGAAGGATGGTAGCTGCCCTCATAAGAGAACATATAGACGATGAAGAATTGGTTGAAAAAATATATAAAATAGTAGAAGAACAGGAAGGGTATTGATGGAAAAGCTAATTATAAACGACATAGAAATAGAACTGACTAAAAAGAATATCAAAAACCTTCATCTATCAGTACATCCTCCTGATGGGAGGGTGAAGATATCTGCACCAAATAGAATGGATATAGACACCATCAGACTGTTTGCCATATCCAAATTAGCCTGGATAAAAAGGCAACAGAATAAGTTTAGAAGCCAAGAAAGGCAGCCAGAAAGGGAATATGTATCAGGGGAGAGCCATTATTTCTTAGGACAGAGGTATTTATTAAACGTAATATATACTAACAAAAGAAAACAGGGGGTAGAGATTAGAAACAAGAGGTATATAGACCTATATGTAAGAGAAAATACTCCCAAATACCTACGGGAAAGGGTAATGATTGAATGGTACCGGAAAAAATTAAAAGAATTAATCCCTCCCCTGATAGCAAAATGGGAGCCTATTATGGAGGTAAAGGTTAATGAATTTGGTGTAAAAAGGATGAAAACCCGCTGGGGCTCTTGTAATCCTGCAGCTAAGAGGATATGGCTGAACTTAGAATTAGCAAAGAAAAGCCCAAGCTGTATAGAATATGTAGTAGTCCATGAAATGGTCCACCTATTGGAAAGAAGCCATAATGAAAGATTTATAGCCTATATGGACAAATTCCTACCCAATTGGAGGGCCATAAGGGCAGAACTAAATGGGCTTATCCATGAGTAATTAAAAGAAACTTAAAGTCTCCTGTTGGTTATTATGACCAATAGGAGACTTCTATTTTTAAATTATATTATACATCATAAGTCCTACAGTATTTATTGCAAAATTAGCAAACATATGGACTAACCAGGAATTATATATATTTTCTGTTTTTTCATCTAGCCAATTAAATATTACTCCTCCTACAAACAAGCCAATTAGAGCAACAATGAATAGAAGAGGATTGAACCAATTAGATAATATGGCTACATGGTATATAGAAAAGCCAAAAGCACTTATTAC
>CALBUB010000062.1 GCA_937967955.1 uncultured Bacillota bacterium
ATGCCATAAGTGAGATGAATATAGATATTGATGCAGAAGTTAGGTATAATATGTTTAGGTTATATTAGCTTCTCAAGGTAGCATTCACTCTGTTCTTACTTAACACCGTTTTTAGGGCATCTAATATGGATCGAGTTACTATATCCGCATTGGCAATCAATTTGCCACAGGCTCCTTCCCCTTCAATTACTGCGATTGACAGGATACATTCATTGAACATAGGCAGATCATTGTATCCATTGCCTATACATAGGGTTTTGTGCCCTCCCAGCTCCATTACTATTTTCCTCTTAGATATGCCAGCGCTTTCACTAGGAAAGGTTAAAACTTCCACATTTAAATCCTTCAACTCTTCCCTTACAGTTCCATAAGTATCTGCTGTCAGCACATATATATTTACATGTTCTTTCAATTTAACAAGTAGCTCCTCTACTCCCTCAACTAATTTGCCATCTACTGCTATGGTGCCGTTGTAATCCAATACTAGATTTTCTATTTCTACTACTCCTCTACCGGATATTTCATACCTTAGCATGATTCTACCTCCATATCTTCTTATCCATATATCCCTTTTATATATTCTCTAGTTCTGTCATCCTTTGGATTGTTAAATACATTTTCTGTTGTATCATACTCTATTAATTCCCCATCAAGTATAAAAGCTGTATAATCTGAAATTCGTTTAGCTTGGGATAGATTATGGGTTACTACGACTATAGTATAATCTTTTGAAAGCTCTAAAAGCATTTCTTCTATATTTGCAGTATTCTTTCTATCGAGAGCAGAGCAGGGTTCATCAAGCAGCAGTATTTCTGGCTCAACAGTTAAAGCCCTTCCTATACACAACCTCTGCTGCTGTCCACCAGATAGCTTAGTTGCCAGCATGTTTAAGTCCTTATTTATTTCATCGTATAGGCCTACCCTTTTTAGAGTGTTTTCCACTATTTCATTTAGCCTATTCTTATCCTTGATGCCGTAATATTTAGGAGCATAGGTCAAATTTTTATATATGGAAAAGGGAAAGGGAGTTGGCTTCTGAAATACAATCCCTATCATACGCCTAAGATAGTCTATTTCATAGGACAGTATATCCTTACCTTTAAAGAGTATCTCTCCTGTAAAGGAGCCTCCATTTTCTGCTATCATAAGATTTAATGTAGTAAGCAAAGTAGACTTGCCACAGCCTGAGGGTCCTATTACAGCAGTGATCTTGTTTTTCTCTATATTCATGGATAGGTTCTTAATAACCTGTTTGCTTCCGTAGCTTACATTTAAATTATTGATCTCAAGTATATTCACCTACTCATGCTCCTTTCTAGTGAAATTAAGAATAACTGATATGATATTTACAACAAGCAAAATCAGCATGAGGACTAATGCCGTTCCATAAGCCTTTTCCAGGGATATGCCTTCTCCAGTTAATATATAAAGATGGAAAGGCAAAGCCATAACTGGAGAGAATATGGACTCTGGTACAGGAGCAAATATAACTGCTGCAGTCAATATTACAGGTGCAGCAGCACCTATCGCAAATCCTCCAGCTAAGGTTATTGCAGATACTATATCAGACTTGCACATTGGAAATATCAGCTTAAATAGGGTATAAACCTTTGAAACTCCAAGAGCATAGGAAGAAGTAATTACTGCCTTGTCCACTTCTATTAATGTCTTCTCAACCCTAACTTGGATATAAGGAAAAATCATCACCCCTAAGGTAATGCCTCCCGAAATCAAAGATCTGCCAAAGCCTAGATGCAAGACCAGCAAGGTATATCCAAAAAGGCCTAGAATTATGGAAGGAACTCCAGACATACACTGAATTATAAGGTGTATCAACCTCTTAACCTTTTCAGAGGTGCAATAGAATACTGAGTATATAGCAGTGGAAATAGCAAGTATAGAGGCAAAAGCACATGCTATAACCATGAGCAAAAGACTGCCAACAATAGCAGGAAATATGCCTCCTTCTGACCCAATGGGCATCCCCTTTGGAGCGCTAAATATAAATTCCCCGTTGATGGAGCCAGCTCCATTTATGAATATATATAGGAATATATAAATTACTACGACAAAAACCAAGGATGTACTCAATCCAATCCATATTTTAAATACGCTATCTTTCAACTTTTCTCTCATGTTATCAATCCTCAACCCATTTAAATATCCATTCTATTTTTTATAACATACAGCAAGCCATTTATTATTAAAAGCATTATCATAAGCACAAAGCCTGAGGCAAATAGAGCATGATAATGTAAGCTCCCTACTTCTGCCATTCCCATCTCTAAAGCTATGAGGGAAGGTATTGTTTGGGCTTTTCCCAATAGCCTAGGTACTATAGGAGCATTGCCAATGACCATCATGACTGCCATGGTCTCCCCCATACCTCTTCCCAAGGCTAAAACTACGCTGGCTAAGATGCTCCTCTTGCTTGCAGGAAGTAAAAGATTTCTTATCATATAGCTTTTAGATACGCCTAAGGCTCTAGATGATTGGGAATACTCCCTGTATATCTTTTCCATGGATTCATCACAAGTTGACACTATAAAGGGAAGAAGCATTACTGAAAGAACTATGCCTCCAGATAATACGGACTCCCCTGAAGCTAAGGATAAATTCACTTCGAAGAATTTAACCACTACCAACAGCCCTACAAATCCATAGATTACAGAAGGTACTCCTGCTAGTATATCCACTATTCCCCTTATTAGCCTTTTAACATTTCTATTGGTATAGCAGGAAAGGACTACTGCAGTTCCAATGCCTATGGGGAGGGCTATGGCTATTGCAACTAATGATACGTATACGGTACCCCATATTATGTTCAATATGGATAACTCCTCTGGTGGCCCTAGGGGATTCCACTTTCGTCCTGTAATGAACTTCAATAGGGAAACTTCCTTAAAAAAGGTTAAGCTTTCTTTGAATATGAATATAACTACAAAGGCTAAAATAAGCACTGAAAACAAGGTAAGCATTTTTATTAATATCTCAAATATCTTTTCCCTTATTTTTCTCATCTCGTCACCTCAAAAAAATTCAAGGGCAATAGCCCCTGAATTTAAAATGCTGGTACGTATCCCATTTCTTCAATTATTTGAGCTCCTTTTTCTGACATAACTACATCCATAAATGCTTTTTGTAGAGGATTTAGTTCGCCCTTCTTCACTACGATAAGTGGCCTTGAAATTTTATATGAACCATCTACTATAGTTTCCTTAGTTGGTTCAACTCCATCAACTTTAAGTGGGATTAACTTTCCTTCATTTTGATTTACCATACCAAAGGATGCATATCCTATAGCATTCTTATTTTCTATTATCTTAGTTACTAATGCTCCCATGGATGGAGCTTGTATAGCATCTTCTCTTACTTGAGTATCTCCCATTATAGCATTTTGGAATACTTCGTGAGCTCCTCCCCCTAGGTCTCTTATAACAACAACTATTTCTTCATGAGGTAAGCTGCTTTCTACTTCATCCCAATACTTATATTCTCCTGCAAATATCTTCTTTATCTCCTCTGATGTTAGATTATCCTTTACCTTATGTAAAGGGTTCTCTGGATTTATGGATATTGTCAACGCATCTACACCAAGCTTATAAATCTTTGCATCCCCAATTTTTTCTACTTCCTCATCCTTTATATCTCTTGCTAGCATACCAAAATCGCTAGTGCCTTCTATAACTGCCTTAACACCTGCACCAGAACCGCCTGCTGAAACATAGATGATTATGTCTTTTTCTGGGAAGCTTGAATCAACCTTATCCCATGTGGAATACCCTTCGATAAAATCTGTAGCTATTGATGACATTACTGGAGCTAAAGTTGATGAGCCAGCAAAAGTTATCTGAGTCTTGTACTCGGTATTTTCTCCAACATTATCACCAGCTTGTCCATTATCTGTATTAGAACTACCCTTACCACATCCAACAACTAACAGGGTCAATACTAAAAGGATTGAAATTAATAAGCTAACTCTCTTTTTCATTTATTCTCCTCCTGTTTATCAATATTTTAACAATATACTGCCATCTAGTTAATCATATAACAATAATTCCAAAACTTCCAATCGAAAATATCTATTTATTCCAATCTAGATATTGATAATTTTTATACATAATTTTTGTGTACTATATACTCTATGTCACTTTCACAAAATAAAAATAGTGCTGGTCTATTCACCAGCACTAAAGATTGTAGATTCTATAAACGTTAGGGTGGAAAATCTACCCTAATGTTACTCATACATTACTAAAATCCTCTTCATTAGTGGGCTTCATAAAAATCCCATCCCAAATATTGACAAAGAAGCAAAAAGGATTGTGTTCTACTAAGTAGAACTCAATCCTTATGTTTTAGAATAAGTAGCCAGTCCTTATAGGTAGGCTAATAACTGACATTACTTTATCAGGGGATTTTCACCTAGGATTGTTTAAATTCCTCTTAGGTAATCTAGTATTTTTATAAATTCTACGGTTACAGTTTAAAGTCCTCTTAGGTAGGCTGGTAACCGGTTTAATCGTTA
>CALBUB010000063.1 GCA_937967955.1 uncultured Bacillota bacterium
GTTATCCTTTCAACTGGTTGGAAACCTTTAGTCTTTAAAAATTTCATATTATGTCTAAAATTGTTTAGGGCATCAGATGGGTCAATTCGGTGAAAATTAAGTTTTTCTAATATTTCTCTTTCAAATACTACAGACAATATGGTCTTTTCCTCTTCATGACCTGTTTGGGTATTTAGTATATTATCTACTGCATGGACTACTACTTTATCTAAAGGAAGTAAAGCAAAAACATCTCTAGCAATCCTTATGGCGGTGCTGGCTACATAATCCTGTACCAGACCATAATAGGCAGTTTTAGTAAGCTTTTTCTTAGATAGCTTCCCTGTTTTTGTTAAGCTTAAAGAATAAGTTGGAACTACAGTATTTGATTTTACAGTAAATTCAACTTCTATAGCAGAAGGCTCATTTATTCCAAATTCAAACTCACTGCCAAAGTCCAACAGGTCATCAAGGGGACTCATTTCTCCTATTACCTGTAGATAAGCATCTATATCCCCTTTTAATATTCTGCCTGCTAGTTCATTTAATTTTTTCCACTCTTCATAGTCCCTTTTATCCTCTTGGCGGGCAGCCTTTACCTTTTCCTCAAGTTTTTTCTTTTTCTTATCTCCTCTGGCTTTAAATATTCTATCAATAAAGCTGGGTTTGTAGCTTTCTAGTTTCCTAATAGCCTCAGCTTCTTTAGGGCCTATTCCCTCTGGATTAAAGGGCTCTTTTAAAGAGTAGATATATTTCCAATTTATATATTCATCGCATTCTTTATGAACTCCAGTTATAAGCTCTATGTAATTGTTGTATTCCTCTACAGCTAGCCTATTTCTTTCTATTTCTTTAAGTCTTTCTTCTTGTTTTTGAAGCTGTATCTGTTCTCTTTTTGTATAGGCTTTAGAGTTGTATTTCCTTTTGCCAGAAGTAGTAGTTACATAGGATATGCCAGTTCCAGGAATACCAATGGTTTCGGTTCTTCTTCCACTAGAGTGGATAGTATACCTTAACCCCCTTGTTCCAAAGCTTACACTAGCCCCAGTTTTGCCCAAATTTAGCCTTACCCCTTTAGCAAGCTTTATACTTTTTCGCATTCTAAGACCCATATATACCCTCCTATATTCCTGTTTAATTTTAAGATAACATTTATATTAGTATTTTTCAACGTTACACTATGCTCTATTTTTATACTTGTATTATAAAGGCAGTAAAAATTTGGCTTTGAATAGTTTTCTTAAAACACGGTATATATATTTTATAGGATACTTTACAGAGGAGGAAAATATGAAGGTTATCAATGTATTATTTATCGCTTTAGGTTTTATATTCTTTTCTATTGGACTAATAGGGGTTGTAGTACCTGTACTACCAACTACCCCTTTCCTAATATTAGCATCAGCAAGTTTCGTTAAAGGTTCTCCTAAATTTGATAGATGGCTAAAGGGCACCAGAATATATAAAGATTACGCAGAGGATTTTGTAAAAAATAGAGCTATGACCTTTAAAAGAAAGGCCCAGTTAATGGCTTTATCAGATTTTATGCTTTTATTCCCTTTGATTAAAATTGATAATATTTACATTAGAGCCTTTATCCTTGCTGTAATAATAGCAAAATATTGGTATTTCATATTTAAAATAAAAACCATAAAGGAATAGATTAAGACTACAAAACCTATAACATATATACTGCCATAGGTTTGTTTATTGTGGGCTTTACTTGAGAAAGCTTCCTCTTAAAGGCTATAATAGAATTAATAATAATTATAGGAAGAGGAGGCTTTAAATTGCTTGTAGGTATCGATATGGGTGGTACCAATATAGATGGGGTCATCATAGAGAAGGGTAAAATCATAAAATCCATTAAAAGGCCTACAAATAGAGAAGATCTATTTGGTACCATTTGGTGTACCCTAAAAGAGCTTCTTGAAGGCTTTGATAAGACTAAAATAGAAAGGATTAATTTGAGTACAACCATATCCACAAATGCTATTGTAGAAAAAAAGACAGCAACAGTGGGAATGATAATTGAACCAGGTCCAGGCCTACCGTATGATTATCTAGCTTGTGGTAATGAAAATGTGTTTGTATCAGGCTATATAGACCATAGAGGCAATGTGGTTGAGGATTTAAATATAGATGAAATAAAGGATGCAATCAAACTATTTAAAGAAAAAAATATAGAGACCTATGCCGTTGTAGGCAAATTTTCCACTAGAAAGCCTGAACACGAAATTAGGATTAAAGAACTTTTACAAAGGGAGATAAAACCCACTCCTACAATTACCTTAGGCCACACTATGTCTGGTAAATTAAACTTTCCCCGCAGAGTCTTTACATCCTATCTCAATTCAGCAGTACATAATACTTTTAAAGAATTTGCAGAAAACATTAAGCAATCTATGGAAAGGGAAGGAATTTCTGCCCCCCTATTCATACTAAAGGCCGATGGGGGTACCATGAGTATAAAAAAGGCCATAGAAAAACCTGTGGAAACAATCCTTTCCGGCCCTGCTGCAAGCTTTATGGGAATTTCTGCTATGCTCCCTACAAATAAGGATGCTATATTCTTAGATATTGGTGGAACTACTACAGATATATTCTTCCTAGCTGATGGAGTACCCTTATTTGAACCTTTAGGAATAAAAATCGGCAAGTATAAAACCTTGGTAAGGGCCATATATACTGTTTCCATTGGCTTAGGTGGAGATAGTGCTATAGAAATTGCTAATGGCAGTATAAAAATAGGTCCAGTAAGAAAAGGCAAACCCTATGCCTTTGGTGGGCCTAAACCTACTCCAACAGACGCCATGATAGTATTAGGGTTTTTAGATAATGATATTTTTAATAGTATGGATGTTAAATATGTAAAGGATAGGGCCTATGAATCTATGGAAACTCTTGGAAAAATAATTGATAAAGGAGCTGAAGATACAGCCAAGCTAGTATTAAATACTATGGCAGACATTATTAAAGCTAAAATAGAGCAGTTGTTAGAAGAAATTAACCAAAAGCCTGTTTATACAATTAAGGAACTGCTTTATGGCAAAAAAGTCCAACCAAAATTAATAAATGTAATTGGTGGTCCTGCAAAAGTACTTGCCCCCATCCTTAAAGAAAAATTTAATTTGCCCTGCTACTATCCCAAAAACTTCCATGTGGCCAATGCTGTAGGAGCAGCTTTAGCTCGTCCTACTATTGAGATTACAATGCATGTGGATACCTCTAAGGGGATACTTTCTGTACCAGAATTGGATATTTACGAAAAAATAAGTCCTAGATTCAACCTAAATATGGCAAGGAAAAAGGCCTTAGAGCTAGTTAAGGAAAATGGAAAAAACATAGGGGCAACTGAAGATGAATTAGAAGCAGAGATTGTTGAAGAAAGCTGCTTTAATATGGTACGGGGCTTTTTCACTACTGGCCAGGATATTAGAATAAAGGCTCAAATAAAACCTGGTCTTATCCAGCAGCTGAGAGGTGATAAATATGATTAAAGCTAAAAACAAATTAGGCCTTGTATTCTTCCCTGCCTTTGACTGGGCTATAAGTCCTACCCATCCAGAAAGGGAAGAAAGGTTATTATATACTCAAGATCAGCTATTTGAAGAAGGTATTGAGGATATTGAAGGTATAGAGTTTTTCAATCCCATTTTAGCTGAGGAAAAAGACATTAAAAGAGTCCATTTCTGCGTTCCAGATGTTAAAGCAAGGGTTACAAAGTCCCATCTGATATCTGCTGGAGGAGCCATAAAAGCTTTCCAAATGGTAATGGAAAAGAAAGTAGATAAGGCCTTCGCACTAGTTCGTCCCCCTGGACACCATGCCCAAAGAGTAGTATATGGAGATAGGGGCTTCTGTATTATAAATGTGGAAGCGGTAATGCTTGAAAGAATAAGGCAGGAATATAAGGATTTAAGGGTGGCTATTGTGGATACAGACTGCCACCATGGAGATGGAACCCAGGACATATACTGGAATGACAAGGATACCCTGTTTATTTCTTTCCATCAAGATGGAAGAACCTTATACCCAGGCACTGGTTTTATAGATGAGTTTGGAGGGCCTGGAGCCTATGGCTACAATATAAATATACCTCTTCCACCTGGTACTGGAGAAGAAGGCTTCTTATATGTGTTAGACAATGTGGTACTACCTATATTGGACGAATATAAACCTGATATAATCATCAATTCAGCTGGCCAGGATAACCACTACACTGACCCTATTACCAATATGAACTTCACAGCTCAAGGCTATGCAAAGCTTAACCATAGATTAAACCCGGATATAGCAGTTCTTGAGGGGGGATACTCCATAGAAGGAGCACTACCTTATATAAACTTGGGAATTATACTAGCCATGGCTGGGCTGGACTACTCTAAAGTAAAAGAACCAGATTATAATATAGAAAAGCTAAAACAACCTAAGGAAATAACAGAATATGTAAAGAAAGTATCTGAAGTTGTATATAATCGCTGGAAAGATAGGGATAAGCTATATATTAAAGATATAAAAGGTAAAGATTACATCCAAATACCAAGGCAAGTATATTACGATACAGATGGAATACTAGAAAAGCAAATTCAAAACTATAAAGTATGTAATAGGTGCTCTGGTATAAATACTATCGATTCCAGAAGTGATACCGGCTACCATATATTTGCCATAACTATCCCCAGAGATGCCTGTCCTAATTGTATTGATGAGGGATATAGGCTATATAAACATACATCTAACAAATATACCCATGTATATTTACAGGATAGAGTAAATGATGAATATTTAGCTAAATAACAAAAGGCATATAGTAAGAAGACTTTCTTACTATATGCCTTACTTTTCTGCTACTGATACTTGCCCTATTTTTCCCTCCTTCAATTCCTTTTTATAAAACACCATAAAGGTTATAGTAGTAATAGCTGCTACTCAATTATGATGCTAGACCAACATATAGTATTATGAGCCTTTTTATAGATTTTTTCCATTTTAAAAGTAAAAGGCACTTTAGAAAGTGTCCATGAATATTATTTATTTTACACCTTTCTTAAGCTTCTTTAAAACAATCAGATACCAACTAGTTAGAACAGTTCCTTTGAATACACTGCTTATACTTATACTCCACCAAACTCCATCTAAGCCTAAGAAAGTTGAAGACAATATTAATGATGCTGGAATACGTAGGGCGTTGAAGGTTACACTTACTAAAGAAGGTGGAATAGTCTTTCCTAAGCCGTTAAAAGCACCTTGGGTTGCTATTTCTATAGTCATAAAAAACTGGGATAATCCTAATATCCTCAAGTACCTGATACCAATTTGTAAAGCTTCAGGATCATTAGGAATAAATAGCTTAAATAGTGGTCCAGCTCCAAATATAAGAAGCACTGTGGCAAAAATTCCAATACTTCCTACTATCTGCAAGCCCTTCTTATAGCCTTCCCTTATTCTTTCTAGTTTACCAGCTCCATAGTTCTGGCCTACAAAAGCCGATATGGCCGTAGAAAAACCTCCAGCAGTCATCCAGGATATGGATTCTATTTGGGAACCAACTTTTTGGACTGCAACAGGAGTAGGCCCCCACTGGGCTATTATTCTAGCTATTACCATGGCAATACTAGAAAACAAGCCTTGCTGTATAGCTGCAGGTAGCCCTAATTTTAATATGGTCTTAACATACTCCCTATCAAAAGGAATTTTAAATATGTTTAAATCTTTAAATAAAACAGATTTTCTCCTGCTTACATTTATAAATATAAGAGTAACTAGAAACTGAGCTATTATGGTTGCCAATGCTGCTCCTTTAACTCCCATTTTAGGAAAAGGACCAATTCCCATTATCATAAGTGGATCTAAAAGCATATTGGTCAGCAAGCCTACTGCATTTATTTTAAAAGGAGTAGAACTATCACCAGAACCATTAAATATACCTGAAAAAACTGGATTTAAAAAATAAAATACAAGTCCAAAGGAGACAATCAACAGATAATCAGTAGCCATTTGGATTACTTCTTCATCTCCTAATCTAAAAAAGCCTATAATCTGGTGTCTAAAAGCTATTAATATGGCTGAATAAATAAGTGCAATCAAAATATCTAGCTTTAAAGTATTTGCTGCATACTTCTTGGCTGCAGCCATATCCTGCCGGCCTATAGATTGGGCTACTCCAACTTCCGCCCCAATCTTAGGTATCATAAAAAGAGCAGAACCAAACCAGGTAAAAAAGCCTGCTGTACCTGACGCAGCAACTGCCTTGGTACCTACTCTTCCGAGCCAAAGCATATCTGTTAGGTTATATGCCATTTGTACAAAGGATGTAGCCATAATAGGAATTGCTAACTTAACTAAAGCTCTACTAATACTACCTTCTACCAATTGCCTATTCTCCATTAGTTATTCCTCCATATAGTAGGATTATAATATTTAGCATATCAGCAATATTCTATAATAGGAATCCAATTTATTCAATAGTTGCAATAGGACAACACATAAATAAAGCTAAGTTAGCTATAAACTAACTTAGCTTTTATATTAAAGCCACTATTTTCTACTAATCATTAGTATGCTTAATATTCTTCCTCCTGAAAAAGTAAACTATCAATATTATAGAAGGTATAATCATTATAGATATTAAGGACAATCTATGAAAAATTTGTTGAATAGGTTCTGGCATTGCTATAACTGGCCTATTATCTTTTATTAATACAACTGCAATGGTAGTCAAAAGAGCTACAGGTATTATAAAAATTTGATTCTTCTTATTAGTAACCTTACCTAAGGCTATTGTAGTAAAATATAAGTATCCTGAAATCTTGACCACATTACCCATTATCCAAGCAACTACATATAATAAATCAAAGCCTTGGCTATCTCCAATAGTTATCAAGCGAGTAAAAGTATAATATGGAAAATTTACCCGTTTTGCATATTCTATTCCTAATGTGGCTTGGACAACTATTACCATTAAAACAACTATTATCATAGAGTAGATTAATGATCTAAAAAAGGGTTTGTTTATTACTTTTTTATCGTTTATATAAGGTATTAGCATAGTTAGTATTAAAATATCTATATACCTTAAGGAACTTTTTAAAGCCCCTTTGTTTATATCGGCCAATTTTGAATCCTTAAGGATTGGTAGAAATATTCCAAAATCATAATTTTCAAATCCTAAAAAAGCTAATATAAAAAACAAAATTATTATAAAAGGAACAGTAACATACCATAAGCTTTATCTGAGACAGGGTCTCAAATTCGTAGGCTACAAAATCAGAGGAATGGTTAAAGGCCTCTAATAAATACTCCTTGTTAACTCCTATTTTTTTAGATACCATTCGGCTCATCCTCTTTTTAAAATTGACTGTATAATATCTAATATGTATTATTTGCATTTAATTTTTCTAATTCATAAAAATTCCCTTATCCTGCTAAAATTCACATCCCTTGTCCCTACTTTCTACATTGTGATATAATTTAGACAAACCCATTATTATTGTTTTAATTTATAATAGTCTAATGGGTAAGAAGGGAGATTTCATGAATATAACTATGAAGGAACAGCTACAACAATTTACTTCTTGGGCAGGTGTGGTAGGTTGGATTACAGTCATATGGGGAGCATTAAATGCAATAGTTGGGCTGTTCTTATTTTTATTAGGTGCAGCCCCTGGGAATTATAATAATCCTATTAGGAGTTAAATTAATATCTGCTAGAAAGCATGCAAATACACTTATTATAAATGGCGTAGATAATGATACTGAAATTTTAAATTTAATTTCTGCTTTGACAAGTTATTTAAAAATACAAGGTATACTTATAATAGTTGGATTAATTATTTTTGGAATAGCTTCATATTTTGGCTTAATAGAAACTGCCTTAGAAACAAACTACTACTTTTAAGATATATTAAAATTTAATATACAAGGAACAATACTAAAAAGAAAAGCAGAAATCTTACTAAAGATTTCTGCTTTTATATTAGGTATAAAATATTTATAAAGGCTTTACTAGTCTAATACAGCCAAAACCTTGGGAGTTTTTACTTCCCAGCCCACAGTTTAAGGCTGTATTTATTAACTCTTCATCACCGCAAATTTCAAAAACTCCACTAGTACCTTTCACAATAAACTGTTTAAAGTATAGATTGTTTTTAGAGATTTTTCCTTCTACAGGCTTAATATGAAAATAGCTATTTTTAAAGGATTTGCCGTATATTAGTGTTGCCTTTTTAAGCAAATTATCCCTTACATACTTTTGGAACAAGCTATCCTCAGGAAAATAATAGATAGTTCTCTTTCTGCCATTTACATGTACTGTTGAATAAACTGTTATAGGTGATAAAGTTTGGATAATGGCTCCATTGGTCTTTAAATTGTTATCCTTCACAAGTATTCCTGTAACCTCTACTGGCTGATTATTCAATTTAAGGTTCTTATTGTATATAAGGGTCTTTAAAAACTCCTGATTAAAATCATCTATAATACTAGATACGGTTAACTCCACCTGGTCAGTAAAAGTAATCTCTCTCTTCTCCCTATCATAAAAATATTTTCCGTACAATTGGGAAAAGGTAAATAATTTAAAGGTCTTTCCTTCCAGCTGAAAGCCCTTCTCATGTAAAAATTCCCTAAAATTGTCATCAAATATATTTTTATATATGAAACCTTGTAATATATGGTTATAATGGATTGGTAGTCTTAAATTGTTGCATTTGAACTTTATAGTATATTGCATATATATTCTCCTTTTCTATTAAGTGTTTACATAATAATTTATCAACTTTTTAGTGTTAACTTCTACTATTCGACACTCAAAACAATTTTCCTTCAATTAAATTATATACTTGATGCAGGAACACTTTCTCCCACTATTCTTTCATAAAGTTGTATGCCCTTTTTAAATAGGGCTTTAAATTCTTCTTCCTCCTGTACATATTTAAGTATTCTTTTTGGGTCTTTAGGTTCAGAACCATGGGCTGCTGAATTCCTTGTGTCTTTTAAATCACAATATGTATCTTTTTCTAAAATAGATTTGAATACAAGATTTTTATTATTGTTTATGAATTTTCTTATCTCCTCTCTAACATTGTATTCCAAAGAGGTAATATTTTTATGTACTCTTCCTATTGCTATTATAATCCCTTCATAAAGCAATATTAAAGCTTTTAAGTACTGCTTTTTGTCAAAGAAAAATTTACTTCTCTCTACCATTCTCCTATCAAGGGTTGCTCCAATTAAGCTGTTAAAATCCTTCCTTATATATTCAGCTATAGCAGATTGATAGTCGTCTTTTAAGCTTATTTTACTTAGAGATTTGTTGATATCTTCTAAATAAGTCCTTGGTTGTCTATTCATTTCAAGCCAGTAATAAGTTCTTTCAGTGCCAGGTATGCCTAATAGTTCTAACAATGGCGGAAAATATCCTGAGTAATTATATGTAGCTAAACTTTCCGCATATGAAACTAATGTATTTATAAAATCAATCTTTAATACAGGGGCATGTCCCCTTTTTTCTCCCAATTCAAAAGCACCATAATATACCATTATATCCGTAATATTTTTTACATGTTTTAACATCATAATAGAAAAAGCCATTATTGCTGGCATGTGTCTAAAGCCGTGGGTTATATCTAAAACTAACTTCATTTCTTCATTTGGAATTTCTTTTATCATATGGTCAATATATACCTTATAATCTAATGGATCTACCATTATAAAATAGATTCCTGGTATGTATTTTTGTAATTTATTCTGCCATTCTAAAAGTAATTTTTCCGAAATGCCCACATTCTCTTCATCATATACTTTATCATATAATTCTATAAGCTCATTATGGTATTGCTCATCTATTGCATATAATAACTCAGACCAACTAGAACGGTCAGTTCCAAATATTAGCCATTTATCAATATCATGCTCTTTAGAAATGAGTACTTTATATAAGGCAGAACCAAAAAAAGAGGTAGTAATAGGCTCTTCTATGCCTTCAAAAAAATATTTGGCAACAGAATATCCCTTTTTTCCTTCCTCAGTTTTACCCTTGCCAATTAAGGAAATAAGCACCGTTTTATTAGTGGCCATAAATTCACCTCCAAAAATCTAAAACCGTATCTTAAAAAACATAAATTCATTTTTATTGATAATACTATATTCTACATATGTTGTCAAAGTTCAAACTATTATATCTATTTACTTTTTCAAAAATTAAAACAGTCCAGGCAAGAATCAACTTGCCTAGACTGGTATCAAAAACTATTTCATCATAGGCATTTGAGTACTACTTAATCCACTTTTAACTTGCTGAATATCTTCTGCTTTTGCTGTTGGAGCTGGATTATAATAACCTTTTTGTTCAGCAATTTGGAACAATTGATATTGGAACTGCTCAGCTTCATTTCTCAACTGTTGTAAAGTTCCTCTTAACTGTTGATTAGCACATTCTATAATTGCAGCATTATAGCTGTTAATGCTAACTTTAGTAGTATTTATAGCATCAGATATCATATCTTTTTCTTGTAACATTTATTTTCCCTCCTATTTTAAAGAATTTATAAGGTTCATTGCTGTTGTCTGAGCATCTTGTGCAGCTTGCTTAAAAATTTGTTTTAGCTGTGGATCTTGACACTGATTAGCGTAATAGTCATATTTAACAGCCATATTCTGATGGAGGCTGGTAATTTCCCTTAAATGATTCAATTCCATTTGATTTATATTACCCATATTGATTGTATTCCTTAGTACCATAAAATTACTCCTTTCATTGATATATTTGAAGCTTACACTTATAGTTTGTCTTACTCTTATTGATTTATTCATGGAAAAAAACTCATAAATATTATTAAAGCAGGCCGGCAATAATAATTTTACGGAGGTGATTAAATGAAAAAGAAAGTAGTAGTTGAAAACACTTTAAAGCCTTTTATAGATCATTTAAGAAGTGTTGGCTATGATGTTTACACTTTAAATAGGAATGCTAATTTGAAAAATATAACTAGTGATGAATATAAAGCTATTGTTGTATCTGGAATAGATGTTCTAAGTGAAAGAGAAACAAACTTTAATAAGCCACCAGTGCCTATTATAGAAGCAAGAGGAATGACTCCTCAAGAAGTGGAAAATATGATTGAAAACAAATTGAGATAATTTGGAATTATCAAAAATATAAAATTTGTAATAAATTTAGTTGACAAAAAATAATATAAGTATTAAAATAGGTATCAACATCCAATTGAATAAGGTTTTTTCTTATCAAGAGTGGTGGAGGGACTGGCCCGATGAAACCCGGCAACCTGTGTTATAAATTAACACAAGGTGCCAATTCCTGCGGCTTTAGCCGAGAGATAAGAAAGAGATAATAAAAACCTCTTTCTTAAGAGGTTTTTTGTTTACCTCTTTCTTATAAGAGGTTTTTTTTATTATCAATTTAAGGGGGTAACATCTATTGATTAAAATAGAAAATCTATCTAAAGTTTACAAAAATGGAGCTAGTCCTATTCATGCACTGAAAGATATAAATTTAGAAATTGAAAAGGGAGAAATATTTGGAATCATTGGCCTAAGCGGTGCAGGAAAATCCACATTGATCCGCTGTATAAATAGGCTGGAAGAACCTACAGAAGGAAGTATATATATAGATGGCAAAGATATAACCAACTTGAATAAGAAAGACCTTAGAAATGTTAGGAAAAAAATAGGCATGATATTCCAACATTTCAACCTATTTGCCCAAAAAAATGTCTACAAAAATATAGCCTTTCCCTTGGAATTGGAAGGTTTTTCAAAAAGGGAAATTGATGAAAGGGTAAATACCCTACTTGCTTATGTAAGCCTTGAAGATAAAAAGTATGCCTATCCATCCCAGCTTAGTGGTGGTCAAAAACAAAGGGTAGCAATTGCAAGAGCCTTAGCTAACAGTCCAAAGATTCTCCTTAGTGATGAAGGAACTTCAGCACTAGATCCAAAAACAACAAAGTCTATATTAGATTTGTTAAGAAGGATTAGAGATGAATTTGGCTTGACAATTGTACTTATCACCCACCAAATGGAAGTGATTAAGGAAGTCTGCGATAGAGTTGCCATCATAGAAGATGGAAAAATAATCGAAATTAACACAGTAGAAAATCTTTTCAATAATCCAAGGACTCAAACAGCTATAGAATTTATAAGTAAGCTTAAATCAGATATTACAGAAGAAGTGATAAAGCCTAATGAATTTGATGGAACTATCGTAAGGCTAAGCTACTCAAAGGGCAATGCAAAGGAACCTATAGTATCTAAAATGCTTAAAAAGTTCAACATTCAGGCAAACATACTAGCAGGAGATATAAACAAAATATTGAGTAAGAATATTGGCCATTTAATACTAGAACTTCAAGGTGAAGAAGCTGAAATTGCTCAAGCAATTGAATTTTTAAGACAGAATAATGTAAATGTGGAGGTGATGTAGATGGCTGATTTAATTATTCCGGCACTAGTTGAAACACTATATATGGTATTTTTCTCAACTGTCTTCTCTCTAATATTAGGTTTCCCACTAGGAATATTACTAGTCATAACAGAAAAGGGCGGCATATGGGAAAAAAAGCAACTGAATAGAGTTCTAAATGGAATAATAAATATTTTAAGGTCTTTCCCCTTTATAATACTTATGATCCTCTTATTCCCTCTTTCTAGGTTAATAGTAGGAAAGACTATAGGTACAACGGCTACTATCGTTCCCCTATCCGTAGCTGCTGCTCCCTTTGTAGCAAGAATTATTGAAAGTTCCTTAAAGGAAGTAGATAAAGGAATAATTGAATCCAGCCTAGCTATGGGGGCAAGTGTTCCTCAAATTGTATTTAAGGTGTTTATTCCTGAATCCATGCCTTCATTGATTTTAGGTATAACTACCACAGTTATAAATATTATTGGCTATTCAGCAATGGCTGGTGCCATTGGTGGCGGTGGACTAGGAGATGTGGCAATCAGATATGGACTATATAGATTTCAAACGGATGTAATGGTTGTAGCAGTAATAGTAATTATAGCCATAGTCCAAGGGATTCAGTTTATAGGTAATAGATTATCAGCAAATATAAATAAAAAATAAG
>CALBUB010000064.1 GCA_937967955.1 uncultured Bacillota bacterium
GATATTTTATGAAAGAAGGACGGATATTGATGCCATGATCCATACCCATACCATCTATGCCACTACTTTGGCCTGCCTAAACTGGTCTTTGCCTCCAGTCCACTATATGGTAGCTGTGGCTGGTAAGGATGTAAGATGTGCTCCTTATGCCACCTTTGGTACTAGAGAGCTGGCAGAAAAGGCTTTTGAATACATGAAGGATAGGAAGGCAGTCCTTTTAGCCAACCACGGCCTACTGGCAGGAGGTAGTACTTTACAAGAGGCCTTTAACATTACTGAGCAAATAGAGTACTGTGCAGAATTGTATTATAGGACTAAATGTATTGGTGAGCCTGTAATACTTCCTGATGAAGAAATGGAGCTTATGAAGGAGAAGTTTAAGACTTATGGGCAAGGGAAATAAAAAAGCATATATAAAGGGCCTAGTTTCCAAGTGGTGATGCTTTTCAAATTTAGGAATGGGAGGACCAGGCTTTATATATTTATGCGGACAAAGGCATGCTAGTAAAGACTAGAGTCTTAGTTATTATCTCTATATAGCATATAGCAAAGAATCGAGCCTCCGACTCCAAGAAGGAAGGGGTAGTCGGCTCTCACCTTTGCTAATATGCTATATGCATAGGGTTCAGCCATAGCTTATATAATAAATAGAATATAAAATATTAAGCCCAGTCCTTACTTTTTCCAATTCTTAAAAGCATGGCCCTTGGGAATAGCCATTATCCTTTCTGGCTTTCCCTTGGTAGATGCTTTTTTGAATCCTTCAAAGTAAGGCTGGGCTATGTAAGCTTATAATATTAGTTTACTTTATTCCTCCACCAGTGCCACTGCCCTAATTGGGGAGCCGGTTCCGCCCCTTATCTTTAAGGGCAGTCCAATATAAAGGAACCTTTTATTAACTACCTTATCTAAATTACACAAATTTTCTGTGTTAGTTATATTATACTCAGCACAGACCAAATGTCCAGAGAAATTTATATCATCTGGAGTAAGATCTATAGCTGGAGCATCTACTCCAATGTTTACTACTCCTTTTTCAGCTAACCATTTGGCCCCTTCATAGCTTAGGCCTGTGTATTCTGTTTGGAATTTATCTGTTCCAAAGTTCCTATCATGATGGCCTGTATAAAGAAGAACTATATCACCCTTTCTTATCTCCTGGCCTGATTTTTCCAAGGCCTCCTCTAAATCTTCTGGTTCTATGTATTTAGGATACCTTACATGGCTTACATCTAGACATATGGCACTTCCCCAGAAATACTCCAAGGGCATCTTATCAATAGTTGCTCCCCCTGGTTTGTATTCTACTACTCCATCACTATGGGTTCCACAGTGTTCGCTTATAAGTAAACTCCTTGCATAAAAACCTACTGTTGGACTTCCTGTAATCTTCTTATTCTCCTCATGGGTCATATAGGTCATTATGAAGGTCTTTGGATGCATTGGGAATATGTCCATGCCTTCATATATCTCTTGGGATAAATCTATAAGCTTAAGCCCCATATCCATCCCCCTTTTGAATTTTTAAATCCTTTATTCATATTATTATTAGTCCAATTATATATATATTATTAAAAAATCCCATATAGAAATTCAACAAAAGCCTTGTAGGGAATACACAAAAAGCCCAGTAAACAATTTTTCTAGCTAAAAGCTTTTTATGGAGTATTTACAAGGTTTATTTCAACTAGCTGTGATATTATGATGAAAAGGTAAAAGAATGGAAAATCGGGGGGATATTAATGTATGATGTGATAATCAAGAATGCCCGAATTCCTCAGGGGGATGACACCATACTTACCAACATACTAGTAAAAGACGAAAAGATTGCAGGCTTTGTAGACAGAATTGATGGCATAGAAGCTAAAGAGATTATTGATGCTGGTGGACATTTAACATTGCCAGGCTGTATAGATTCCCACACCCACTTTATGTATCAAGGTTTTCCCCATAGAGAAAACTTCTTAACTGGCTCAGCTGCAGCAGCTAGGGGAGGAATAACTACAGTTGTAGATATGCCTTGCTGTTCAGTACCATCAGTAAGGAGTGTGGAACAGCTAAAACTTAAACTTGAACTAGTACAGCCTCAAGCTCTAGTAGATTACGCCTTCTGGGGTGGAATTACTGGGGAAGATGTAAGGAACAATTGGCTTCATAATGTTCAAGAGCAGGCTGACTATGGAGTAGTGGCTTTTAAAGTTTATATGACCCCATCAGTACCCACCTATCCAAGAGTAACAGATCCAGAAATGTATGGAGCCTTCCAAGCAGTGGCAGAAACTGGCCTACCCATAGGAATCCATGCAGAAAATTTTGCCATGTGCGATTACTTTGTTAAGAAGTTCCAAAAATTAGGCAGGATGGATGGTCCTGCTTGGGCAGAAGCTAGAATGGAGTTGGCGGAAAAGGTTGCCATAGAATTAGGAATTAGCTTTGCTGAGGATACAGGGGCAAGGCTTCATATAGTCCATATGAGTACTGGTATAGGAGCTAAGCTAGTAGGAGAAGCCAAAAAGAGAGGCCTAAATGTAACCAGTGAAACTTGTCCTCACTACCTAACCCTTAACTATCAAGAAGCTATGACAAAATATGGACCTCTTGCAAAGATTGCACCACCATTAAGGACTAAGAAAGATAATGAAGAATTATGGGAAGGCATAAACAATGGCAGCGTTGACTTCATAGCTACAGACCATGCTCCTTATGAAATAGAAAGTGAAAAGCTTAAAAAAGGCATGAATATATGGACAGCATTCCCAGGCATACCTGGTGTTGAAACTATGGTGCCCATAATAGTCAGCGAAGGCTACAACAAGGGCAGAATCTCCTTAAGCAAGTTAGTAGACATACTATCTACCAATGCGGCTAAGCACTATGGCCTATATCCAAAGAAGGGAGCCATGTTCATAGGTTCTGATGCAGACTTTACT
The DNA here is from genome assembly GCA_937967955.1 of uncultured Bacillota bacterium. Taxonomy (GTDB): domain Bacteria; phylum Bacillota; class Clostridia; order Tissierellales; family Tepidimicrobiaceae; genus JAAYHX01. The sequence goes on from CALBUB010000064.1 coordinate 2,931, forward strand.
ATTATCGACTTAGATAAGAGATGGACTATAGATCCTAAGACACAAGCTTCCATGTGTGGCTATACTCCTTTTGAAGGCATGGAACTAAAGGGCAAGGTAGTCAAAACCATAGTTCGTGGCCATCTAGTATATGAAGATGTGGAAGATAGCACTCTTAAGGATTTATCTGATGAAGAATTGAGAAAGATAGTCCATGAGTATCCAGAGGGAGTAGAAGAAAGGTATGCTGAAATATTCAAAGAGTATCCAAATTTATATAGCAAGGAATATGAAAAGAGCCATAGGATTAAACATCCAGAGCTAATCGATCAGCATATAAGAAGTATAAGTGGTATAAAGGTTAAGCCTGGCTTTGGTAAGTTCGTTAAGAGACAAAGCATACAAGTGCTTCCAAGAACTATAACCTATTAAAAAAAGGGGGAGAAAAAATGCCAAGGCATGGAATATTGATTATAGATATGTTAAATGATTTTGCTCATCCAGATGGAGTCTTATACTGTGAAAACAACAGGAAGATAATCCCTACTTTACAAAAGCTAATCAAATGGGTTAGAGAAAGAAGGGCTCAAGGCAAAGACGATGTACAGCTTATATTCATACAAGAGGCCCATAGGGTAAACGATGCTGACTTTAAGGTAAGGCCAGTCCATGCAGTAAAGGGTACTTGGGGCTCCGACTTTATAGAAGAGCTTCGCCCTGAAGGGGATGAGTATATAGTCCAGAAAAGAAGGCACAGCGCCTTTGCCCATACGGACTTAGACCTGTATTTAAGGGAAGAGAATATAGACACAGTAGTAGTTACAGGTACTTGGACCAATGTATGTGTAAGAAGTACAGCCTCTGATGCCCTATACTATGCCTACAAAGTAATCACCTTAAGTGATGCAGTCCAATCTAAAACTGATGAAATGCATGAGGCAGGACTGAAGGATTTGAGCATATTTACTAAGGTAATGACTGTAGATGAATATATTGCTGCTTGGGAAAAGGGCCTTGACCCCTGGGAAGGAGCCGGAGATCCAGAAAATAAGGTTGAATAATAAGGCTGCCTATTAATATGCGACTTAGGAAGGCCAGCATAATGGCCTTCCTAGTCGCAATACCATTATTTTAAACAGAAGAAAGTGAGGTTTGCTTATGAAGATAATAGTTGGAATTTCTGGAGGAAGCGGTTCTATATACGGTATATCAGTCCTTAAGGCATTAAAGGAGCTAGGAGTTGAAACCCATTTGGTGGTAAGCACCATGGGGGAACAGGTTGCCAAGCAAGAATGTGGTGTTACATTAGAGGAACTTAAAGCTTTGGCTACCTATTACTATGATAATAAAGATTTCTTTGCACCTATAGCCAGTGGTTCCTATAAAGTAGATGGAATGGTGGTTGTACCTTGTTCTATGAAGACCCTGTCAGCAGTAGCCAATGGCTATTCAGATAGCCTGTTAACTAGAGCTTGTGATGTGACTATAAAAGAAAGAAGAAAGTTAGTATTAGTTACCAGGGAAACTCCCTTAAGTCCAGTACATTTAGAGAATATGCTTAAGCTTTCTAGAATGGGAGTAACCATATTTCCACCAGCACCAGGCTTTTATAGCAATCCTAAGACTGTTGAAGATTTAGTAGTATACATAACTGGCAGAATACTAGACCAATTAGGCATAGAAAACAATTTAGCCTATAGGTGGCAGGGAGTAAACAGAGGGGGGAGATAGTTGGAAAGGCAAATGTTGAGATATACCCTAGAGGAGCTAAAGAAGATGGATAAACTTCTAGTCTGTGAAAGGGAAGTAGATCCCATATATGAATTAGGGGCAGTGTTAACTTATTTTAGAAATAGAAGGCCTATTCTATTTAACCGGGTAAAGAATAGTTCCACACGGGTAGCTGGGGGCCTTTATGGAGATAGGGACCTAGTATATAGGCTCTTACAAACCGATAGGGATAATAGGCTGTTTAAGTTTATGGAAGCTATTGCCAACCCTAAACCCTATAGGGTGGTTTCCACAGGACCAGTAAAAGAAAATATTATAAGGGGAAATATAGATTTACCAAAACTATTTCCCATTCCCAAATTTCAGGGAAGGGATTCTTCCAGCTACATTACAGCAGGAGTTTTAGTGGTAAAGGACCCAGAAACGGGAAAATTCTTTACCTCTATCAGGAGGCTGCAAGTAAATGGAGGAAACAGCATATCTGTATTAATTGGCTCTGAGAAGCTTACCAATGATTTTCTAGAGTTGGAAAAGCAAGGTAAACCCCTGGAGGTAGCTATAATTCTAGGATATGATGCCTATTTCCTACTAGCCAGCCAGGTAAGTTCATCTACCTATGGAGTAGATAAGTATGAGATAGATAGTGCCTTAAGAGGAGAGCCTTTAGAGCTGGTAAAGTGTGAAAGTGTAGACCTGCTAGTTCCAGCCTATGCAGAGATAGTACTAGAGGGAAAAATGGTACCCCATGTAAGGGAGATGGAAGGCCCCTTTGGAGAGTTAATGGGCTATTATGGTGGCAGAGCTCCCCATCCCATAATAGAGGTGGATGTGGTAACCCATAGGAATGACCCTATATTCCAGGTGGCTTTTCCCTGCAGGGAGGAGCATTTGACTAATGGCCTTATAAGGGAGGTAGAACTATATAACAACTTAAAGAAGCAGGTGGATGTGGTAGATGTAAATGTAACAGAAGGGGGTGGCTATAGATTTAATGCCTTTGTATCTATAAACAAGAGGAAAAAGGGAGATGGAAAATCGGCCATACTGGCAGCCCTTGGCTTTGATAGGGAGTTAAAAAATGTAGTAGTGGTAGATTCAGATGTTGACATATACGATGTGCAGGATATAGAATGGGCAATTACTACTAGAACTCAAGCCAGCAATGACTTTGTAATAGTACCTGGGGCACTAGGTTCATCCTTAGAACCCTCCCATGATTTAAGGGGAGTTACCGATAAGGTAGGCATAGATGCCACCAAACCCTTAGAAGATGAAAAGGGCCGTTTTGAAAGGGCAACAATTCCAGGCTATGAAAATATTGATATAAGCAAGTATTTTCCTAATATGGTGTAAAGAAGGTGATGACAAATGAGAGAAGCCATAGGGATGGTAGAGACCAGATCCTTGGTAGGAGCCATTGAAGCAGCAGATGTAATGGTGAAAGCTGCAGATGTGAAGATAGTTGATTTTCGAGTGGTAGGTTCAGGGCTAGTTTCTGTAACGGTTGCTGGAGATGTGGGAGCAGTTAAGGCAGCTGTAGAAACGGGAAGAGAAAGGGCAGAAAAACTAGCAGAAATTATCTCCTATAATGTAGTTCCAAGACCTCATGAAGAAGTAGATAAGATTTTATAATAGGATGGTGATATACTATGGCAAATCCATTGGCTAGAGTTGTTATGAATAATGTATCGGAAAAGGTTAAAGGAAAGGTTGAATACAAAAGGGACTATAATTCAGGCTCCTATAATCTTACTAAGACTCAGGAGGATATGCTTAAAGGCATTATAAATACTGGCACAAAGCCTATACATACAGGAAGAAAAAATATGGTGACTTTAGAGGAACTGGCCAACATGATTAAGGATAGTAGTCAGTAAAGAGGTGATCTATTATGAAAAACGCCTTAGGCCTTATTGAAGCAAAGGGGCTTACTACTGCAGTAGCCTGTTTAGATGCGGCAACAAAGGCTGCAGATGTAACCTTAATAGGAGTAGAAAGGGTAATTGGAGGGCCTAATGCCATGGCAGTTATTATCCAGTTAACAGGAGAAGTGGCAGCAGTTAGATCTGCAGTAGAAGCAGGAGTGGAGGCAGGTAAGAAGGTTGGTACAGTAATTGCCAGCCATGTAATACCCAGGCCCCATGATGAATTAGATAAATTATTAGAGAAATTTTCTAGTAATTTAAAAACTTCAAAAAAAGGTGAAAAAAAGACCACTAAAACTAAAAGTAAGGCTAAAAAAGATGAGAAAAAATCTAATAGGGAGGAATAGGTAATGGGTCAAGCGTTAGGTTTAGTTGAAACTAAGGGCTTAGTTGGTTCTATAGAAGCAGCAGATGCTATGGTGAAGGCTGCTAATGTAACATTAGTAGGCTATGAAAAAATTGGCTGGGGTTTAGTAACAGTTATGGTAAGAGGAGATGTAGGTGCTGTTAAAGCAGCAGTAGAAGCTGGAGCAGAAGCTGCTAGGGCTGTAGGAGAACTACATTCAGTCCATGTAATACCAAGACCCCATTCTGAAGTAGAAAGAGTAATACTTAAGAAATATGAGTAGCTTCTGGAGTGTTTTAAATGGCTCAGGACATAACCTTGAGGGTGTTAAAGTCCATAGTAGAAAGGGTAGATCATGGAGAAAATAACACAGCCCAAAGAAAGGTTCTATTAGCCTTTACCGGCTCCAATCTTAAATTAAGAGATAGATTGGAAGAATTAAGAAGCCTTAAAGCTAAAGGTACTGCCTTTTCTCTAGCTTTTTCCTTCATGGCTGAAAGGCTAGTGGATATGGATTATATTGTTGAAACTTTGAAGCCAGTAAAGGTATACAAGGAAGAAGATATATTCCAGCTGGGGGATATAGTAAAAAAACATTCTGTACTTATAAGTCCCAATATAAGCACCAATACCCTTTCTAAGGTGGCAGTGGGAATAATAGATAGCTTTATAGCTACCCTAATATGGACCTATTTGTATAGGGGAAAGCCAGTTTATTTGGACTTTACTTCCGTAAGAAATTATCTAGGTTCAAAGCCTCATAACAATAAAATTAATGCCCTTATAGAAGACCACATAAAAACCATAAAGGACATGGGGGCTGTAGAATTAATACCAGATAGATATGTGGAAATTGTGGATAAGAAGGGTCCAGCATCTACTCCAACTGTGGATAAAAAGGTAATTACTGAAAGGGATTTAAATGGAATAGGAGAAGGAGAAAGATTATTCCTTCCAAGGGGGGCAATACTTACCCCTTTAGCCAAGGAAAAAGCTAAACTATTAGGTCTCACATTAGAAATACAAAAGTAGGGAGGCGCCCATATGCGCATAGGAAGAATAATTGGAACAGTAGTTGCAACTAGGAAGGACGAGAAGCTAGTAGGGGCAAAGCTAATGGTAACTCAGCCTTTAGATATAGGCCTAAACCCTAAAGGGGAGCCAATAATTGCAGTAGATACAGTAGGAGCTGGCATAGGAGAGCTGGTCCTATACGTTACTGGTACAGCATCAAGGCTTGCAGCTAGAAAGTTAGAATCTCCCATAGATGCCTCCATTGTAGGGATTATAGATGAGATTACCATTAAGTAGTGTTACTAGCTGACAAATTCAACTGTCAATAGAAAGATGGGGTGATAAAGTTGGATAGTAAGTATCTAAAGATGGCCATGGAATATAGAAACCTAATAGATGTACTTATGGGGGATAAGGACTATGCAGATATTGTCCTTTATAATGGTCAAGTAATAAATGTAATCACTAGAGAGATATATACAGCCAGTGTAGCCATTAAAGGCAAGTATATACTAATGGTGGGAGATTGTGATAAGCTTATAGGCCCTGATACCTTGGTTGTAGATGTTTCCGGCAAGTATATATCTCCTGGCTTTATAGATTCCCATATGCATTTTGAGTCTAGCATGCTTACTATAACGGAGTTTTCAAGGCTTTCCATACCTTCAGGTACCACCACCCTAATAGCTGACCCCCATGAGATAGGCAACGCCCTAGGGCCTATGGGGATGAAGGCTATGGCTGATGAAATAGAAAGGGTACCTAATAAGGTTTATCTTGTGGTACCAGCCATGACTCCTGACTGTCCTGATTTAGAGACTGCTGGCTATGATATTACCTCTAAAGATATGAAAGACTTATTAAGTTACAGAAATATAATTGGAATAGGCGAATTACAAGGCTTTAGCAATGCAAGGCATGTATATAGGAATACGCCAGAAGTAATTACAGACCTTTTAGCATCTACCATGTATGCCAAATCCCAAGGCATGATTGTGGATGGCAATGCACCAGAGCTATTTGGTAATGAATTGGCTGCCCACATAATCTCTACTGGTGGCAGGTGTTCTTGCCATGAAACTACTACTAAGGAAGAGGCTGTAGAAAAGCTAAGGCAGGGAGTATACCTATTTATGAGGGAAGGCTCTACCCAAAAGAATATGGCTGAGTGTATAAGAGCAGTAACAGAGGAAGGCATGGATTCTAGAAGGTGTATACTGGCCAGCGATGATATGGTACCAGCCGATTTAGAAAAGCTAGGCCATATGAATGAGATAATAAGAAGGACCATAAGGGAAGGAGTAAAGCCTGTAGAAGCCATCCAAATGGCTACTATAAATCCAGCTACCTACTTTAAGCTGGAAGATGTGGGAGTTTTAGCCCCTGGAAAGATAGCAGACATAGCAGTAATAGAGGACTTAGAGAATATGACAGTAGAAGGAGTATTTATCGATGGAAAGCTAGTAGCCTATAAGGGTAAACTTCTAATAGATTTACCTACATATACTTATCCAGAAGAGGTAAAAAACTCCATAAAAAGAGGCCCCATTAGTGAAAAGGACCTGGAGATAAAGGCTCAAGGAACTACTGCCCGAGTAAGGTGTATTAAGCTTATACCAGATCAAAACCTTACAGGAAAACTGGAGGAGACTGTAAGGGTATACAAGGGAGTAGCCCAACCAGATGTATCCACAGATACTCTCCTTATAGCCTGTATTGAAAGGTACGGAAGAAATGGAAATATTGGCAAGGCTTTCGTAAAGGGCTTTGGCATGAAGGAAGGAGCCTTTGCAGAATCTGTATCCCATGATGCCCACAACATTATAGTAGTAGGTACCAATATAAGGGATATGGTACTGGCAGTAAATAGGGTTATAGAAATAGGAGGAGGCATTGTCATAGCCAATAAGGGAAGGATACTTTCTGATATGAGGCTTCCTGTAGGAGGCTTAATAACCGATGAGTTAAATGGCCATGAAGTAAGCGAGAAAGTAGCTGAAATGGAGAGGATAGTAATAGAAGATTTAGGTTGTAAAGTCCATGGGCCTTTTATGCACCTTTCTTTCCTGTCCTTATCCACATCACCAGAATGGAAGATAACAGATAAGGGCCTTGTAGATGTAAACAACTTCAAAATACTACCTCCAGTAATAGAATAGGTAAGTAAAAGAAAGGGGTATGGGTCCTGAGGTTACCAGTCTAATGGGGGGATTTTATGGAAGGTAATAAATATCCTTTGTTTATAAAAGAGGATATTAACGGCTTCTTTGCTCTCTTTCAGAACAATCTAGCCAACTTTGTGGTAATAACTATTACTATGCTAGGCTTTGGCTATCCTCCTAGTATAGTCTTTGGCCTAGTAGTACCAGGGGCAGCCATAAGTGTTTTGCTTGGAAATCTATACTATGCCCATATGGCTAAAAAGCTGGCAGAAAAGGAAAATAGAATAGATGTTACTGCCTTGTCCTATGGTATAAGCACCCCAGTAATGTTTGTATACCTATTTAGTGTAGCTAAACCAGCTCTAGACTATACTCAGAATCCAGAATTGGCAATTAAAGTAGCTGCAGCTACCTGTTTTATAGGAGGGGCAGTGGAAGCTTTAGGCTCTGTAATTGGTCCTTGGCTTAAGAGGAATCTACCTAGGGCCTCAATGCTGGGCGCCCTATGTGGAGTAGCCTTTTCAGTAATAGCAGGGCAAATGTTTTTCCACACCTTTGAGTCTCCAGCTATAGGCATGTTTGTATTGACCATCGTCCTAGTAGGCTTAATTGCTCAAAGAAAAATGCCCTTTAGTATGCCAGCCTCCCTCTTTGCTATTATAATAGGAACAATACTAGCTTATGTAGTTAAAGAAGCTAGCATAGCAGACATTACAGCAGGCCTTGATAATGTGGGAGTATATTTACCTAAGCTAAACTTTGGTTTTATAGAAGGCTTTAAAATACTATTTGGGCCAATGAGAGGACTACTGGCAGCAATAATACCCATATCTGTATACAATTTTATAGAAACTATGAACAATGTGGAAGCAATGGCAGCAGCAGGGGACAGCTATGATGTAAGAGAAGCCCAACTGGCAGATGGTATTGGAACAATGGTAGGAACTTTCTTTGGAGGAGTATTCCCAACTACTGTATATCTTGCATCAGTCAGTTCAAAATGGATGAGAGCAGGAAGAGGCTATTCTATACTAAATGGTATTGTATTCTTAATAGCATCTACCTTTGGAATAATAGCAGCCATGTCAGCTATAATTCCACTACAAGTGGTAGCTCCTATACTAGTATTTGTTGGAATTTCCATGATAACTCAAGCCTTTACCTCAGTAGCTGAGAAACACTATCCAGCAGTTATATTAGCTATGCTACCCTATTTGGCCAATTATCTGTCTACTAAATTTGCTCAAGGAGCACCAGAAACATTAAATGCCGTATCACCTGCTATAGTGCCATTAGGAGAAGGCTCCATGTTTACTGGGATAATACTAGGTGCCATATTAGCTTTCATACTGGATGATGAATATACAAAAGCAGCTATTACTTCTTTTGCAGGAGCAATACTGTCAGCTTTAGGTTTTATGCACTCACCTAGATTAGCTTTATTCTATAGACCCCAATTTGTATTAGCATATGTTGTTGTAGCAGTAACACTAGTTATATTAAAATATATTTATAAAAAGACACCAGAGGAAGAAACAGCAGAGAGAAGAGAAATAATAGTTGATTAATTTTAGGGGGGAGCTTTGTGAGTAATGAAAACAGTGTATTAGAAAGATGGTTTAAACTTAAAGAAAATGGCACCGATGTTAGGACAGAGATACTAGCAGGCTTAACCACCTTCATGACTATGGCCTATATACTTATTGTAAACCCAAGTATCCTGTCTGAAGCAGGCATGGACTGGGGAGGGGTATTTACTGCTACTGCAGTATCTGCTGCAATAGCTACTATTTTGATGGCTTTCTTAGCTAATTATCCCTTTGCACTGGCACCTGGTATGGGACTTAATGCCTTCTTCACCTACTCAGTAGTATTAGGTATGAGTAAATCCTGGCAATTTGCTTTAACAGCAGTATTTATAGAAGCAATCATATTCATCATACTATCCATATTCAAAGTAAGAGAAGCCATATTTGATGCAATTCCTATGAACCTAAAGAAAGCAGTATCTGTAGGTATAGGACTATTTATAGCCTTAATTGGCCTATCTAATGCAGGGGTAGTCCAAACAGGAGACGGAACCATACTTGGATTAGGAGATATAACTTCAAGAGGCCCCTTATTAGCCCTAATAGGTTTAGTAATAATGGGACTATTATTGGCTAAAAAGGTTAAGGGAGCTCTCTTCTTTGGAATAATCATAACTACCATAATAGGAATACCAATGGGAGTTACATCTCTACCTGAAGGCTTTGTGCAACTACCACCTTCAGTAAAAGATGTGGCCTTCCAATTTGAATGGTCTAATATATTCACCTTCGATATGTTAGTAGTAATGTTCACCTTCCTGTTTGTAGATATATTTGATACTGTTGGAACCTTGGTAGGAGTAGCTTCTAAAGCCAATATGCTAGATGAAGAAGGAAAACTTCCAAAGGTTAGCCAGGCACTCTTTGCAGACGCAGTAGGTACTACTGTAGGGGCCTGCTTAGGAAATAGTACAGTAACCACCTATGTAGAATCTGCAGCAGGTGTAGCAGAAGGAGGAAGGACTGGTTTAACTTCTCTAACTACAGCTATCATGTTCCTATTGGCCCTATTCTTCTCACCTATATTCAGCATAATACCCGGAGAGGCTACAGCACCAGCTTTAGTACTAGTTGGACTTTTCATGATGAGCCCTATAAAGGAAATAGATTTAGACGACTATACAGAAGCCATACCAGCCTTCTTAACAATTATAATGATGCCCTTTGCCTACAGTATTGCTGAAGGTATAGTATTTGGAATGGTATCCTATGTGGTTCTAAAGTTAATCTCTGGAAGATATAAGGATATATCAATACCCATGTATATACTAGCCTTACTCTTTGTCCTAAGAGAAATAGTACCACTTATATTTTGATAAATAGATAGGCTGCCTCCTTAGGGAGGTGGCCTTTTTAAAAAACTTTTAAGGGGGTTGGGATATGCTTGCCCATCAGGGGAAAAGTGTTGAAGAAGTTCTTAATCTACTTACCCAGTATGAAAATTGTAAGATAATAGCTGGGGGTACAGATTTGATAATCCAGATGAGAGAAAAGAGAATATCTCCAGCTGTATTAATAGATATATCCAGCATTCAGGAGCTTAAGGAGATTAAAGTTGATGGGCCTTTTATAGAAATAGGGGCAGCAGTTACTTTTACAGATATAGTTGAAAGCCCAATATTTGAGGGTAATCTTAGTGGCCTTAAAAAAGCCTGTAGGCTAGTAGGTTCTCCCCAGATAAGGAATGCAGGGACTATAGGGGGAAACATAGTGAATGCTTCTCCAGCAGCCGATTCAGTACCACCCTTGCTCTGCTTAAACAGCATATTAGTATTTAGAAGCTTTAGAGGCATTAGACAGGTAAAGCTAGAAGATTATTTCAAATACAAACAAAAGCTACAGATAAAAGAAGATGAACTTTTGACTGCTATCCGCTTTAGAAGGCCAGAGGGTACCTTAAGCTTTTCCAAATTAGGGCTAAGGAAGGCCCTAGCCATATCTAGAATATCCATGGCAGCCATGGTAAAGCTAGATGAAGAAGGCACTATAAAGGACATAGCCTTAGCCAGTGGAGCTTTAGGCAAGTATCCTATGAGGGAAAGGGAAGTAGAAGAATTCCTTCTAGGGAAGCAGTTAGATGTAAATACAGTAGATGAAGGCCTAAAGATTTTAAGGGAAGCTACTGATAAAAGGCTTGCTGGCCGTTCTTCATATCCCTATAAGAGAAGGGCAGTAGAAAGGCTGTTTAGGGAAGTATTAAGTGGGGTGGTAGCATGATAGATATCCGACTTACTGTGAATGGAAAGGAATACTCCTTAAGTATAGAGGAGGATAAGAGGCTTATAGATGTGTTAAGGGAAGATTTAGGTTTTATTGGAGTTATGGAAGGTTGTGGTGAAGGGGAATGTGGTGCCTGTACCGTCATAATGGATGGAAAGACAGTAAACTCCTGCCTGGTCATGGGCTTTCAGGCTAATGGAAAAAATATTATAACCATAGAAGGACTAGCAAAGGACGGAAAATTGGATCCAGTACAGCAGGCCTTCATAGATGTGGGAGCAGTCCAGTGCGGCTTTTGTATTCCTGGAGCCATATTGTCTATAAGAGCCCTTTTAAATGAAAATCCCAAGCCTACGGAAGAAGAAATAAGGGAAAGCATCTCTGGAAACCTCTGCAGGTGTACTGGCTATAACAAGATGTTAGAAGCAGTTGAAAGGGCAAGGAGGTATGAAAATGGTGCTTAATGTGGTAGGAAAGAGGGTTCCAAGAATTGATGCCTTAAGCAAAGTTACAGGAAGGGCCATATATCCTCAGGATATATATATGGACAATATGGCTTATGGGAAGACTTTAAGGTCAGAAATAGCCCATGGCTATGTAAGCTTAGATACTAGTGAAGCAGAAAAGATAGATGGAGTCCTTAGGATTTTTACCTATAAGGATGTACCTAAAAATGAGCACGGAGTTGTATATAAGGACCATGAAGTATTTATAAGCAAGAAGGTTAGAAGGGTAGGAGACCCATTAGCTTTTGTGGTGGCGGAAAATGAAAAGATATGTGATTTAGCTTTAGAGAAAATAAAAGTTACATATGAGGAATTGGAAGGAGTATTTGACCCAGTGGAGGCAATGAAGGAGGATGCTCCCAAAGTTCATGATAAAAGTAATGTTTTATATCATTTTAAAATAAGGAAGGGAAATGTGGAGGAGGCCTTTAAAAGGTGTTACGCCATTGTGGAAAACACCTATAAGGTTCATATGGTAGACCATGCCTTCCTGCAGCCAGAAGCTGGAGTGGCCTATGTAGATGAGGAAGGGAATATTGTTGTTATGGTGGCTACCCAGTATCCCCATTATGATAGGGAGGAAATTGCCAATGCCCTGCAAGTACCTGTAGAAAGGGTAAGAGTAATAAATACCAATGTAGGCGGGGCTTTTGGTGCCAGGGAGGATATTACTTTACAGATCCATTTAGCTTTGGCAGCCAAAGAATTAAAAAGGCCTATAAAAACTGTATATTCAAGGGAAGAGTCCTTCCTAGCCCACTGTAAAAGGCATGCAATGGTTATGAAGTATAAAACAGGAGCAGATAAGGATGGGAAACTATTAGCTATGGAGGCAGAAATAATAGGAGATACAGGAGCCTATGCATCTTGGGCAGCCAATGTAATGAGGAAGGCTGGAGTCCATGCTACTGGCCCCTATTATATTCCCAATGTGAAAGTAGACAGCTATGCAGTATATACTAACAACCCCTTTGCTGGTGCCATGAGGGGCTTTGGTGCCACCCAAGTGCCTATAGCCCACGAGCAGCAGATGGATATGTTGGCAGAAAAGCTAGGCATGGATCCAGTAACCATAAGGCTGAAGAATATATTTAAAAAAGGCTCAGTAACTGCTACAGGGCAAGTATTAACAGAAGGGGTACCACTTGAAGAGTGCCTTATTAAAGCTATAGAAGGTTTTACTTTTAACATTAAAAGAGAGGAGGCTTAAATTTGAAGAAAAGGGGTAGGGGAATAGGCTTATCCTTCTATGGAACCGGCTATGGTAACGGCTTTCCTGATGTGTCCAAGGCTAGAGTAAAGCTTTTAGAAGATGGAAAGGTAGGCCTCTTTGTAGGGGGAGCCGAAGTAGGCCAAGGAGCTAAAACTGTTTTTGTCCAAATTGCTGCTGAAACATTAGATTTATATACTGAAAATATCCATTTGGAGATGGAAGATACGGATATAACCCCCGATTCAGGAACGGCTGCAGCCACAAGGCAAACTTATAATACAGGCAATGCCATAAAGATTGCTTGTGAAAACTTTATGGAAAAATTAAAAGAATATGGTAGAAGGGCCCTTAAATTAAACAGCACTGCAGGCCTTAAGGTGGAAAAGGGAGAAGTATACCTTGAAATATTCCCCCAAAAGAGCATCTCCTTCAGGGAGCTAGCAGAAATGTATAAAGAGGAAACTATAGAAGCAGAAGGTGAGTTTATAGCCCAGACAGTTGAAATGGATCCGGAAACTGGTCAAGGGGCTCCCTACTGGCCTTATACCTTCAGTGCCTGTGGAGTGGAGGTGGAAGTAGATACCCTAACAGGCCAGGTAGATATATTAAAGGCAAGACTTGTTCAGGATGTAGGCAGGGCTATAAATCCTGCCATGGTAGAAGGCCAGATGGACGGAGGTTTTGCCATGGCTTTAGGTTATATACTCTTTGAAGATTTAAACTTAGTAAAGGGCAAGATGAAGAATATGAAGTTTTCCAAATACCTAATTCCTACAGCCATGGACATGGTAGAGGTGGAAAATATAATAGTGGAGGAGCCAGAATCTACAGCTCCCTTTGGGGCTAAGGGAATTGGAGAGCCAGTTATGATTCCTGTTGGTCCTGCCATATTAAATGCCATATATGATGCAGTGGGGGTAAGGATTACAGAGCTACCTGCCACACCAGAAAGGCTTATAAAGGCCATTGAAGAAGCAGAAAGGAGGGCTAATGGTGGATAGAGTTCTTAAAATTGCCAGGGGGGAAGAAAAGGCTGAACTGGTCATAAAAAAAGCCAATATAATCAATGTATTTACTAATGAGATAATAAAGGGAGATGTGGCCATAGACAAGGGAAGGATAGTGGCTATTGGCCAGTATTCTGGCTGGGAGGAAATAGACCTAAAGGGTAAGTATCTATCACCTGCCTTTATAGACAGCCATGTCCACATAGAATCTTCCAAGGTTACTCCAGGCCAATTTGCTAAAGCTGTTGTTCCCAGGGGAGTTACCTCCATTATAGCTGACCCTCATGAGATAGCCAATGTAAAGGGAATTGAAGGCATAGAATATATGCTAGAAGAAAGCGAAAATATTCCATTAGATGTATATATGATGCTGCCCAGCTGTGTACCTGCTACTCCTTTTGAAAGTGCTGGAGCAGTCCTTGAAGCTAAGGAACTGGCAAAGATTATAGATAAAGAAGGCATACTAGGTATGGGAGAGATGATGGACTATGTGGGAGTTATAAATGGAGATGAAAAGGTACTAGAGAAAATAGAATTGGCTAAGGAAAAAGGTAAAATAATAGATGGCCATGGGCCTATGATAACAGGTAGGGAATTAAACGCCTATGTGGCAGCAGGTATAAGGACGGAACACGAATGTTCTACTGTAAAGGAAATGGTAGAAAGGCTTCGCTTAGGAATGTATATCCATATAAGGGAAGGTTCTGCTGCAAGAAACCTAAAGGAACTTATTAAGGCTGTAAATAAAGATAATTTAAGCAGGGTAATGTTCTGTACTGATGATAAGGAACCTAGTGATTTGCTGGAAAATGGAAGCATAGACAATAATATAAGGTTGGCCATAGAAGCAGGCATTGACCCTATTGATTGTATAAAGATAGCCTCCTTAAATCCTGCCTTAGCTTATGGCCTTGAAGGAAAAGGTGCCATAGCTCCAGGCTATAGGGCCGATTTAGTAGTAATAGATAATCTTATAGACTTTAACATATTAATGGTATTTAAGGACGGTAAATTAGTAGCTGAAAACTATATGCCTTTATTCCACGTAACTGAAAGTAGCAATACTAGTATGAAGAATACGGTAGTAATTAAGCCTATTAAAGAGGAGGATTTGAAGCTTAGTATAAAAGGAGATAAGGTAAATGTAATAGGGGTAATCCCTGACAGCCTTATTACAGAAAAGCTAGTAAGGGAGGTTGGAAAAGATATAGTAGTAGAAGGGGGAGAATTTGTAAAGGGCAATGATATATTGAAAGTGGCAGTAATAGAAAGGCATAAGGCAACAGGTAGGATAGGCTTAGGCCTTGTGGAAGGCTTTGGACTAGAAAATGGAGCCATAGCTTCTACCATAGCCCACGATTCCCATAATATAATAGTCATAGGAGATAGGGATTCAGATATGGTTCTGGCTGTGGAAGAACTAAAGAGGCTTGGAGGCGGAATTGCCTTAGCCCAAGAAGGTAAGATAATAGGAAGTCTGCAGCTAGAGATTGCTGGCCTTATGTCTGATAAGCCCTTAGAGGAAGTGAGAAAAGGTCTAGATGAGATACTCCAACTGGCTTATGATAAATTAAGTGTAAATAGGAATATAGAGCCCTTTATGATATTGTCCTTCTTAGCATTACCTGTTATTCCTTCTTTAAAGATAACAGATTTAGGCTTGTTTGATGT
>CALBUB010000065.1 GCA_937967955.1 uncultured Bacillota bacterium
CTCTACCAGGGAATCTAGTATATCTATCTCCTAAAATATCATGAAGTGGTCCTGTTATGAATGTCATTGGTGGTGAAATATCATCAAATTCGGCAAAAGCAATACAGAATACACGACCATCCAAACCGGAAGCCCCTGAACCTAAGGTATCAAATGGGAAATCCCTACCATAATTTTCAGTCGCCTTTATAGCCTTCTCATCATCATATTGCATATCATATTGGGTAAAACCTGAGTAAGCAGCTACAACTTCCCCACCAAATCCCCATAATGGCACTCTATCAGGTTCCTCTAAATTAATAGCTGCCTCTAGACGGGCAAGACGTTCTTTAGCAAGTTGCTCAGCATTTTTAACAGCAGTAGTCATACTCTACACCTCCGCTCCAATACCTATTAACTCTTTACAAAGCCTTACCCCTTTTGCAGCATCATCAGCCCATGCATCAGCACCTGCAAACTTCATTATTTCTTCGTCTACTCTTCCTCCACCAATTATTATCTTAGGATCTGTTAATCCTGCTTTCTTCAATGCATCCACTGTTTCCTTCATTGGGTTAATTCCTGCAGTTATTAAGCAGCTCATACCAACTATATCTGGCTTGTGTTCTTTTACTGCTTCTACAAACTTCTCAGCTGGTGCGTCAACCCCTATATCTATTACCTCAAAACCTGCTGCTTGAGCAAATGCTTTGAAAATATCTTTACCTATATCATGAATGTCGTCCTTAACTGTTCCTAATACGATCTTACCTAGTTTTTCTATTTCGCCTCCTTCAAGTAGTGGCAATGTAATCTCCATAATGTGTCTAAATATTTCTCCTCCTAGTAATAGTTCTGAAAGGAAGTATTCACCGCTTTCAAACTTTTCCCCTACTACATCCATTGCATCTCTACAAACATCTAGTAACTTTTTAGGATCTCCACCACCATCTAGATATTCTTTAGCAAGCTTTATTGCCTCTTGTTCCTCCATTCCAACTATGCAATCAAAAATTTTCTCAGTCATAAATACTTTACCCCCTTTAAAATCAATTTTAAATTTTAGCTGGTTGTAAAAACTTACAAGTTAAATAAATTATTTTATTAAACTAACCCCACCTATCCTAAACCTAAAATTTCAAGATAGGTGTGGTTTTATGTCCTAATTAGTTGCTTCTGCTGTTTTTAATTCTCTTTCATTTATTTCATTTTGCATTTCAACTACTTTTTCTCTTGTCAACTTATAACCTAGCATAAGGATTAAACCACCTATTAGGGCAAAAATTCCTGGTACAAACAAGAAGGCATTTATTACTCCTGTTTTAAGTGCCAAGGTAGCAGCTGATGGATCTACATTTGGATCAAAGCCTGATCTATCAAGTATAAATGGGATTACAGTTCCTCTTGCAATAATAGCTAATTTCAATGCTACATTCATCAAACCCATAACAAAGGCAGAAGTATCTTCGCCGGTTTTCCATCTTGCATAGATTGAAACATCTGAGTATAGGCCAACCATAACTGAATATACTATTCCTAAGAACACAGAAGCAATTAATACAAATACGAAGAATAATACAATATTCATAGCAACAAACTTACATATTATTAATGATACAGCTAATCCCATAAGACCAACTATTGTAGTAGTTCTTGTAGATAGTTTTTTAGCCATTGCTCCAGCTATATAGGAACCTATCATGCGGCATACTGATGTAACAAGCAAGTAAGTTGAAAACATTGCCATATTCTGGGCCACGTAGGTAAAATAATAGGCTGCAGCTGCAGACATTACAAAATTAGTCATATACCTGAAGAAATCTGATGCCAACAATACTACGAGAGGTGGATTTTGAGTAGCACTCTTCAACATTGCTTTAAAGGATACTCTTTGTTTTCTAGATGAGCTTTCAGCTACTTGCCCGCCAGTTGGTTCATAGCCATCAGTTATCTTAAATACAAACCAATAGCATATCATCATTACTAAAGCTGTAAATCCAGCTAGAAGTGCATAACCTAATACTTGACTGTTTACAACCTCTCCAAAATACCTTGCTAAAGGCTCTCCTATGAACGAGAAGACTATTCCTCCTAATGCTGTCCAGGTAGCACGCCTTGATGATAGTAAAGCAGCTTCATCAGGATTTGAAGATAGTACAGGAATTAAGCTTACATTTGCAACCCATGGAATGTTCCACAATATATGGCTTATAATAAAGCCAGCACAAATAATAACTGCAGCAAGGGTGTCTGAACCAATCTTAGTAAATTGGAATATATAAGTTGGCAGGACTAGTGGTGGAATCAAGAGCATCCAAGAACGGTTTCTTCCCCATTTCATGGGCTTGGTACCACTGATTATTGCACCGTAGAATGGGGCTAAAACAGCATCAACAACACTTGTTATAGTACCAATGATTGCAACAAGACTTAAAGGTAGTTTAGCTATGTCTGTTAAGAAGAATACAAAGAAGTAAATCTCCACGGATGTCATAAGAGTAAACCCAAAATCACCAAAACCATAAAAAGTTTTGATAGTTTTGCTTAATGGCTTTTTCAAAATATATCTCCCCCTTATTTTCTATACCATTTGTTGGTATAGAATATTTTAAACCTCATCTTTTGATTAAAAATTCAGTTACTCTTATCCATCCGCTGTCAAATTCCCCATTAAGCTTTGGTTAAACCTATGCTTTTGCTGTTGCTTTCTTCTTTTCTAATAATCCAGCTCTGTAGGCACGAATGTAATTTAAACAATACGGATCCTTCTTAAGTAATGCTTCTGTAGCATATATAATTCCTAGCATATCTGGATCTGTAGGATCTAAAATAGCGCTATCCATTCCTGCTTCTACAGATAGTACTAAGAAAGCTTTGTTAATGTGCTTTCTCTTTGGAAGACCATAGGAAATGTTTGACAAGCCACTAGTAAGATGAATATCAGGATAGGCTTCCTTTATCCTTCTACAAGTTTCTACAAAGTTTAACAGGGCATCTTGGTCTGTTGATAACGTTACCACTATCGGATCTATATATAGCCTTGAAGGAGCTATGCCATATTTCTCTGCCTTCTCCATTATTTGTTCAAATATTTCCATACGCTCTTCTACTGATTTTGGAATACCTGCATCTGAACACAATAATGCAATACAATCCCACTTAGTATCAGCTATTGCAGAGAATATAACATCTATTTTATTGCCTTCCATGGAAACTGAATTAATAATTCCTGGCTTATTGCAGAATTTTATAGCTTCCACACAGGCATGAGGATTTGGGCTGTCTATACAAATGGGCAAATCTGTTACTTCCTGAATACAGTCAATAAGCCATTTTAAAGTTTCCACTTCCTTCTCTTCTTCAACAGAAGCACAGCAATCTATATAATCTGATTTGGCTTCTGCTTGCCTTATGGCCAAATCCTTTATAAAGTCTGCATCCCTTTTTGCTATAGCCTCACCTACAGAAGGTATAGAACCGTTAATCTTTTCTCCAATTATTATCAATTTACATACACCTCCAGCTAACAAGTTTTTAAATACTTAAGATGCCTTATGCCTTGCTACCCTTTCTGCATTGGCTTTTGCATACATGGCTGCAGCTTCGTCACTTATCTTATAACCTATAAGCATCACAATGGCACCTACAATAGCCACTAAACCAGGAATGCCAGCAAAGACCCACATGAATTTAGATATAAATTCTGGGGTAACTACCATCCCTGCTTTATAGCCAATAAAATCTAAGCCGTAGCCTGCCAAAGTGCCACCTATCATAAAGCCCATTTTTACAGGCACATTGTACATATTTATTGCTATTGTCCTGTGGTCCTTACCCGTTTTATAATAGCCATACTCTCCAGCATCGATTACATAGTTAGGACCAAAACTCATGAATAAATACATTCCTAAAGCACCTATACAAGCAAATACTATATAGATTATTAGGGCCTCTCTGGCAAGGAAAGTCATTGCAAAAAATCCAATTCCATATACTATTAAGCCTAGTACCATTGCATTTTTCTTACCTATTTTTACACCAATTT
>CALBUB010000066.1 GCA_937967955.1 uncultured Bacillota bacterium
TAAATTGTCGTCGACCTCCAGGGGTTTTTGCACTACTTAAGGTCGACGACAATTTATTTCGCTAGTTTATTTATTTTGATAAGTATAAATCATTTTAGGATTTGCGTTCCAGCTCTTTTGTAGCCCTGTTTATGGAACAATAAATATTTGGATTATAGTTTTCTGGCTTATTGTTTGGATCCTTTAGATATTTTACTTGCTCTTCTTCATCGTCAAATATTTTGTAGATATATACATCTTCTCCTTTTTCATAATAGATAATCCTATAGTCATTATTCCCATCATCGAAAACAAAGTGTTTACTATTGCCTACTCCTTTTTTCTCTGTTTTACTATCCCTTGTTTCTTTATTCATAAACTTTATTACCTTTTCTGCTAAAATCTTATTACTTTCTATTTTTCTTATAACTTCATCAGTAGCAAAGAAATAAACATTTTTAGTTTTGTAATTTCTCCATAATATTGTTCCAAGAGTTGATAAGTCAGCTATATTATCAGCGACTTGAATACAGGAACTTGCTTTTTGTACAAATACATAATTTTCTTCTTTCCATTTGCTATAGTTATCTATTCCATCCTCTAATTCTTTAAACTGTTTAGCATATTCATCAAACAACTCCATATTTATAGTTATTGGAACAGAGGGAATTGTAATTAGCTCTTCTGTTTCCTCAAATATATAATATAAATCAGAACCATTAATTTGGGCAATCATGGTGAGATGCGGTATGGTAGCTTTATAGCCACCTGATATGTTAAATATAACATTATTATAACAACCATCGCTACTAAACTTACCTACAAAGTTAGATTCTTCAACATTACCTACAGCAATATTTTCAATCCTCTGAATTAAATTAGGTAAGCCTTCATTTACAAATCTATCCTTATCTTTTACCTGTAAGTCTTTAATTACATCATGTTTTTTATTAAAATGTACCTTATAATCTTGTTTTAATAATTCCTTTAAAATCTTAGCAGCTATATATGAATTGATAGTATCACTAGCAATTAAATATATTTCCAATTCTTCTTTCAAATTTGCCTTTATTTTATTTATAGTCTTTATTTCAGCAGAGATATCTTCAGTATAGTTGGTTTTATAAAATTTAAGTACTTCATCTTTTATCTTGTTAGCCTGACCTTGGTAAGCCTCATAGTCTTCTGTAAAACTTTTATCTTTTATATTGTCGTAAAGATTCCTTATATTTTTCATAGTTTTAAAATAGTTTTCAAATATTGATGTACCAACTGTGGTAATTACTTTTTTCATCTAAATCACCCCTATCAAAGCAATTCCAAAGCCTTCATTTTGTCGTTTATAGGAAATACTATTTTTATGGACTTTCTTTATAAGTTCATCGGCTGTCCCATCTAGCAACTTATAATAATAAACACTTCCAGCAGGTACAGCTTTAGACATGGTTTTTGGATAATTTTTATCCATATCCCAGCCACCAATGCTGATGGGTTTACCTATATTAGCAGATACTAATTCTGCCTTTATTCCTAAACTGTCTAAATCTGGCTTCCAACCATCTTTAAAAAAGGCTGGGGTTACTAGTACAAGTTTAAAATAGCCAGTTTTATCTACTTTCTCCTTTATCTCTTCAACTACATCATCCCTAAAAAAAGCTGGAAGCTCTTTGATAGCTTCAACTCTTGCTATTTTCCCTTCTCCACCTAATTTTAAAAAGCCCTCTTCTGGAAAAGAATAGTCTCCACATTCAACATCTACCACAAAATGGATTTGGTTGTATATATCCTTTGCCATTCTTATATAGTGGGTTTTGTATAGATAGCCTTCTTGAGCAGAATTGGTCCTATTATCTATTTTAATCCCAATTTTATCTTCAACAGTTATAGTGTCTTCAAATAACATATAGTCCATATTCTCAACAGAGCCCTTTAAATATGCCTCCATTAGATATTCATTAATTAAAGCATTAACACCTTCTACTGTATACTTAGAGTACAGGAATTTTACATTTTCACCATCTATATCAGTATAAACTAGGGGCTCCCCTAGTTCTAAGGGTATAGCTTTATTCTCCAATTGTGATTTTTCCTTTACCAGATCCATAGGTAGTAGAGTATGTAAGTTGTTGTCTCCAATACTATAATACAAGCCTTTTATTTTCATATTAGCCTTTACAAAATCCTTATTATGTTTATTCATACCATTAAGAGAAAGGTAGTATGTTGAAAATGCACCATATAGAACAGAAGGGGAAGGTGGAAATACGCTTACCCCAACAGTTTCGAAACCAGCCCCAAAAGGCACTCCCTTTCCAAAGTATACATTGTCTACTGGGGATACTTGAAACAACATTAAATCTCACCCCTCCTGTTTAAAAATACTAAAATGGATAGGATATTCATAAAGTTTTCATAGCCTAACTCTAGATTTAACAGGCTTAATAAATCATATAGTTTGTCCACAACTTCAGTTTTATTATTTCCAGCAGTAGTATCATCCATGGAATTTAAAATACTCCTCTTTAACTCATTATTGAAAATTCCCTCAGGCAGCATTGTTACATCTAGTTCTTGCAAATAGACCTGCAGCTTCTTTATAAAGGATATATTGACTACTCCACTATTTAAAATAGAATTGATCTCTTTAAGGATACCTATTGTGCCTTCTCTATTATTAAAGCTAGAATATGCCCATTTAGCTGTAGCCATATAGCTTTTACCTGAATGTAGCATCAAGTGGATACTAAAGGCATCTTTCCCGTCAGTATTTTTGGCTTGCTTTTCTGCCCTGTTTGCTGCATTTATAACGTCTTTTAAATCTTCCTTATAATGGGCTATAACCACTCCCATGGAACCAGTAGCCATGGAACCCATTAATATGTCAATCTTATCCTCATATTCTACAAAGCCTCCATCTATAGTAAAATCAGGCTGACCCTTTCCATCTATGTGGCCACTAAAGGCTGCTCTAAGGCCTACCATTACATCCATCAGGGAATCTAAGTTTACTAAGGCCAATACATCATCTCCACCAGAGTATATTACTTTTCCTCTATTATCTTCTTCCACTATACTTTTTACATAGTTTAATGAATAAGTTTTAAGAGCTCTACTAATGGCCACATGAACAGCTGGAGTAACAAGGCGTTTTTTGTTAAGGAGTACTTTTTTCAAATCATCAGGCATATTGTTCACTAATTTACTATGGTACATATCTAAAATTCTTGGTGCCAGCTGGCCTGATAGCCATTGGCCCATATTGTCCCCATCAAATTTAATCAAAGCATAATATTTTCTCTTATTTAAGCCTAATTCCTTAATTACTCTATCTATCTTTTTCAGTTTCTCCTGAAGGCTTGTTAACCTATTTACATCATAATTATATTTTTCAAAATACTTCTCATTGAGATTTTCTTCGTATAATAAAGCCCAGTCGAAGGAGTCGCCACTGGCTTCTTTAAAATCTTTTAATAGTGCCTGAAGCTTATCATCAGGGTTATTTACTATATCCAATAGGGCTATTTCTGCAGTAGATGGAAAACTATCTTCTATATTGGAAGAGCCTAATATATTTCTAAAATATAGTTCAGCAGCCCTTTTAGTAAAACAGGCACCACATAGTCCTTCTCCCTGATTTAGATATTTATAGGGAATTTTAGAAACCCGGCTGCCTATAATAATTGCATTTTGCTCTTTTAAAAGGGATAGTTTAAAACTGCTTCTGCCCTTTTTTACCAATTTATCTTCACTGCTTGTTCTTCTATACACAACAGCATTGTACTCCCCACATATGGAACATTTACGGCCAGTTTCTTCAAATTGTTGGAAATTCCTTATGCCTTTCCTTGCACCCATCATTTTTTCTACAAAGGAATATAACAAGCCGTAAATATTTCCTATATTAGGTGGGTATTCACCTTGATCGTTTATAAACTTGAGAAATTCCCTAATATTGGATATTTCCTCATCAGCCATAAAAGCTTCTATCTTGTCCAATTGTACTTCCCAATCAGCTTTGTCTAAGCTGCCATTTTCCAAGGGTAATGCAACCCAGTACACATGAGGAAATTGCTTAATCTGTTTTTCAAATATGGCCTTTTGCTCATCATTATAGGGTAATAGCTTGTTTAATATGTAATCGCCTATCCTTTCAAATTCAGTTTTTATTACCTCTTCAAGCCTTAAGCCTTTTATATCCTCTATATTCTTTGTTGGCAATAAGGCAAAAAATCTGTTGGGAATAGTAGGAGTTTTTAAGTTTTCCATATGGTCTTCTTTAAAATTAAAGCCCTCGGCTGTTTGTGATAGCCATAGATCACAGAAGGGTTGCCCTTCTAAATCTGGAAAAATTATTGAATCAGGGCCAAAGGTTTCTGCTACTTTTTCTATTGCTTTCCATGTAAGATAGGATAATATGTAGCTGCCCCAGTATAAGTCCTGGGTTTTTCTAGCTTGAGAAATGTATTCCTGCACCGGGCCAATGGTCAATAAGAAGAAGGTCATATTGTTTAAGTTAATGCCATCAACCCTTTCTGCATTTATGGCTGTTGTAACATCTAAATGGTCAAATATGGTGTGGTTTGGAAAGCGAGTATCAGCAGGAGCCACATCCCAGTATCTTTTATACTCGGCTGGAGTATGTTTTTTTAAGAGGCTATGCATATTTCTCCAAATATATAGGAACTTATCATAATAACTAGTAAAGCTTTTGTTGGATATTTCTTCTACAGCTAAATCTAAAGCTTTAGTAAAAATTTTGTAATCTATAGGCTCTATATTGTCATATTTTTTTCCTGATAAAGGATGGGCAAATTCAGGTTCTTGTCCAAATTTAACCTGCAATTCTTCCTTTGTTATAGCCCCTTTGGGTAAAAAATACCTTTCCATAGAAGAAGCTATAACATCAGGGGCCTTCCCCCTATTATAGCTTATGCCAAGTTTTTCACTTACTTCTTCTGCCCTTTTTTCATGGTTTTTACCTGTTAGTAGTATAAAAGGCTTATCAGGTGAATCATGGAAATATAATTCTAGTTTTTTCTCAAATAATTCTTCTTTATTCATCATATAGTTTCACCTCATAAACTAAACTTATGTTCTCCACCGTTATCAGTTTTAAGCTCTTTCCAGAAACCATTTAAAAACCCTAAAGAAGTAATTGCTTCTTTGATTTCTTTTATTTCTTTTTTTCTAGTTTTTTTGTCTTGTTTATACCATATCAATTCTGCATTCCTAGGTAGAAAATCTCCAGCAAATTTTAATGCCATCCAATAGTATCCATCTTTAGCCTGAAGTATTTTAAATGTTAGTGGGGAAGCTCTTCTGCTTACAAATTCTCTATTAATTCTAGCTTCTACCTTTGTGCTATCTGATAAATGCATTATAGGTAAGCCAAAAACTCCACTTTGTATATAACTCCTATTATTACATCTAAACTCTGCATATTGATTACCAACAGCTGCCAGAGCATCATACCATGTTGAGTAGCCTTTTTCAGAAATTATGAAGGTTCCATTAGATATATTGCTGTATCCTCTGCAGTTTTTATCTATTGGTTTTATTATTTCTGAAATCCTCTTTATATTTCTCTCAATCCACTGAATTAATTCTTCCCTATTTTTACAGTTTTCTGCAATGAAATCTATACCGTATGTGTCTCCTTTAACTTCTTCAACAGCTAATGAACCAGCACCCCTTCTTGATCTAGAACCAAAGCCTCCTAGATAAATGGCACACCAAAAGGCAGCAACTGCATTTTTTAAAGCTTCTTCAGCTTTATCTCTATCTTCGCCTTTATCTCTGCTGTAAAAAGAAATGTTAAAGGTTCCTCCAGGTTTAAAGTAATTTTTGGGATAGATTTTCTTCTTAAAACTTTTTTGAAGCATAGAATAAAGTAAGTAATTTACACCGCTGTGTTTTCCTGTCGTTCTTTTTTGGTTACTCTTATAATCCCATTCTAAGCTGTAATCACCTACTAAATTAATAGACACATGTGTTTTT
>CALBUB010000067.1 GCA_937967955.1 uncultured Bacillota bacterium
GTATCTATGAAAAAGGCCTGCCTTTTATCTTCCTCCTTAATATCATCAAAGCTTAAATGGTAAACTACAGGATTGGTCATGGACTTTACTGTCAAGAGCCTATGTTTTGAATCGTAAACGCATATATACCTGGTATAAGTAGTAGAATTATACTTTTTATTTCTTACAAAGCCATTAGGCATAGCCATAGCCCCTAATATATTGTAAGAGTAAGCTAAGGCTTCCTTATAATCCTTAGGTTCAACATGCATTTTAGTTAGATAAAAGGCCTTAATAAATCTAGAGGTAGGATCGTAGCCTCCTGGCAAGTCCTTGGCAGAGTTAAAAGCCTCCAGCTTATCTAAATCTATAAGCTTTTTTAGCCTCCTTACCTGGGACTCAAAACCAGGGGAATTGGTCATTACCCCATAGGGATTTTCATGGTAGGTTAATTCCTTCCTCTTAGGTTCAACAATAACACACCTTTTAGTAGAATCAGCAAACATAAAGTGGAAATCAGGACTTATTACATCTTTTCCACTATAATCCTTTGTGGATATGTGGATATTTGGCAAATCTTCTACCAATTCATCCACAGATTTATAATTGGCCAAGGCATAGGTGAAATAATCTAAACTGGAAATATTCAACTTCCCTGGCTTTACTTCCTTATCATAAAGGTTGAAGCCAGAAAAAGCATTAGTAATCCCTATTAGCCCATGTTCATTTACCCCATCCTTTAAGGGGTCCTTATTGTGAAAGCATACCCCCATTACCTTATACTTTGAATACAAGGGCCTTCCCATAAGATCATTACAGAAATTATAATTTCTTGGTAAATAGATTACATTATAATCTACGGGAACCTCATAATCCATATTCCTTCCCATAACACAGCCATCAGCATAATCCATTTTAATTCCTGTACACATACTATCCCTCTTTTATATCTGATGTTATAGGTCTTTATGAATAATATCCCTAGCCTTACTATATAGATACCTTTTCTTATATTTCAGTTTAGCATATTTACCTATTTTCCTTATAAGCCTGTAGTTAACCACTCCTCCTACCAAGCCTACAACCGGCATGCCCTGTATGAACTTTGCTGTAAGCATCGCTTCTGCTAGTATATTGGCAGTGGTCCTTATCAATTCTTCCAAATCTACTTCGTTAGCTTCTTTCTTATCTATTTTCTTACCTAAATTATCCACTTGTTCATTGAACTTAAGCTGTCTTTTACCTTCTTCCATAGCAGCACATATTAGTAGGAGAATATAGGCCTTTTCTTCCCTTTTGTCATAACTATACCCAAAACTTAAGGCAATTTCATATATATTCTTCATAATAAGGGAAATAAAAAGGGGAATGTCTGGAAGGCCTATACCAAGAGCCCCTAAAGCTCCTCCTTCTATTACAGCTATTATAGAATTTGCCCTGTTGATTTTATTTATCTGCCTATCAAATCTTTTTATCTGCTTCTTACTTATTTTCTTTTCTAAGGCATAGTTTTTTCTAAGGCATAGTTGTTTAAATCATATTCCAACTGTAGCTTATCCTTATTATAAGTCTTCTCAATATAAATATGCCCCTTCTCAAATACCAACTTAAAGCTTTTATAAAAGGCTAGTTCTAATGTATCTTTCAGCTTTTCAGGAATCTTATCCTGAATTTTTTCCCTTAAAGGCTTTTTCCTTCTCTTGAGTATTCTTTTTTCCTTCTTGTCTATAGCTTTTAATTGTTTCCATAGTTCTTGGCTCATAGATTACTCCTTTACAGATTCTACTAACATCTTTAGTTTAATGAGACTATTAGACAAATATTCGTTTTTTTCATTATATATATAAAGACGCTGGCCTTTCAATGTTGAATTAATAGGATATTTTTAATTTGGAGTGGATGTGATGGTTAGTTACATGCATACCCATATCGTTGACATGTATTAACAATATATGTGATAATATATGTAATAATATATTACACAGACTATAATACTCCTTACATCTTTTTTTGGCATGCTATAAGAAGGGCTAAATTAACTGTATTAAAGGGTATATAAAAAATTTGTAGATTATTATATTAAACAAGGGATTTGGAGGAGATAAAATGTCTAAAAAGGATAAAAAGCTTAAAGGCATACCCTACGAAGAAGCCAAAAATTTGTAAGGGAATTTAATAGGTTGCTTAATGAAAATGGAATAGTAGTTGAACCAAAACTAACTGCTAATACTCCAAGATGACCATCAAAAGGAATCGATGAAGATCACCATATTGTCACTAGTCTATATAGCTAAAAAAGCTGAAGAAGAAGCTAAAGAATTCGGATATGAGTGCGATGAAAATGTAACCTATTATTGGTACTCAGTTAGCAATCAGTTTTTAGATACCCTCCATTGGGATTATGATATAGCAAATGTAAAATAGGGAAGAGAGCTTATATTCTTCCCTATT
>CALBUB010000068.1 GCA_937967955.1 uncultured Bacillota bacterium
ATTGTTAATCATATGGAACCAGACCATTCTGGTTGGATTTTAAATTTCAAAAAAGTCAAAGAAGATTTAACTATAATATGTACTGATAGGGCTGCAAAGATGGTAAAAGCCTTTTACGGTGGCAACAATGTAAGAGTTGTGAAGGAAGGAGATACCCTAGACCTTGGAAAAGGAAAAGTACTAAGCTTCCACCCAGTACCAAACGTCCACTGGCCAGAAACCATGTACACTTATGAAAGACAAACTAAAACCCTTTTCTCCTGCGACATGTTTGGGGCCTTTGGTATGATGGGAGAACATTGTTTCGATGATCAACTAACACCTGAAGAGATAGACTTCTTTGAATTTGAAGGCATAAGGTATTATTCCAATGTAATGGGAACTTTTACACCTAGTATAAGAAAGGCAATTGAGAAAGCAAAGGCTCTAGATGTAAATATTATAGCTCCTGGCCATGGTCCAGTTTATAGAAGTAATCCTCAAAAGATAATAGATGATTACTATAGATTTTCCTTATATGCCGATGGGGCAGGTAAAGATGAAGTCACTATATTGTGGGGGACCATGTATGGGATAACAGGAAAAGCAGTTGAATTCGTTGAAAAGATACTCAAAAGGGAAGGTGTCAAATACAACAAGATAGAAATGCCAGGAACAACAATTAGTGAAATGATCGCAACTGTTTTTAAGTCTGCAGGTGTAATTATTGCAGCACCTACTTATGAGTACAAGCTTTTCCCACCAGTTGCAGAAGCTTTAAATGAGCTTGGTAGAAAGAAGATTACAGGAAAAGTAGCCTTTAGATTTGGCTCTTATGGTTGGTCTGGTGGCGCAGAGAGAGAGTTAAAGGAGATACTAGAAAGAAATAAGATGAAGTGGGATTTAATAGAATCGGTGGAGTTTGAAGGTGCACCTAAGGAAGAAGACTTTGCTAAATTGGAAGCTGGAGTATTGGAACTATTAGAAAAAATGAAGGATAAGGTAGTAAAAGAAGGAGAAGGTAGTGGAGCCAGTATATAGGGTCTAAGTAGATTGTTTTAAGATAATATAAATATAGCCGTCAGTTAGGAGGAATGCTCTTCTTAACTGGCGGTTTTTTTATTTTATACAAATATATTGCTAAGTAAATACTTATATTATATTATTCTAGTAAGTTAGGCAATTTTAGAGACTATACTAGATAATAGTAGTGGCAGCTGCTGTTATTGAAAAATAGTTTGTTTTTACTACTAGAAGATATGGTAATTGAACCCAAGGTATTATTTAAAAAAGGAGGGATCTTATGCTATTTGTTTGTTATCCGAAATGAACCACCTGCCAAAAGGCTAAGAAGTTTCTGGAGGAAAACGAGATAGTTTTTGAAGAAAGGAATATTAAAGAAAACAAGCCTACAGCAGAGGAGTTGAAAGAGTGGCATAAAAAGAGTGGTTTGCCACTGAAGAAGTTTTTCAACACTAGGGGAAAGCTTTATAGGGAACTGAAGCTAAAGGACAAACTTCCTACCATGACTGAGGATGAACAGTATAGTCTGTTAGCATCTGATGGTATGCTTGTAAAGAGGCCAATTCTTGTTGGTGATACTTTTGTACTAGTAGGCTTTAAGGAAGCTGACTGGAAAACTGCCCTTAGTATTGAATAAAATGATTTTATTTCCCAACAATCGGTTATGCTTACGAGCCTGAACCGGAAGCAATAATTAAAGGTAGTTTTCCATGTAAGGGAAGCTTCGTAGCCAGAGAGTTTACTGATAAAAAGCTTTTCCATCTAATGGGTAAATTGTCTTATGGCCACCCTAATGATAAGGCTTTGAAAGAAGCAGAAAAGTTTATTGTAAAGCTAGTGAATTCTTTTTAATCTTTAGTAGTCTTATGTACATAAAAGGACTATTGCTTTTTAAGGAGATAGAGAAATCTATCTCCTTATTTTTTTGAAAGCTTGTCACACATTACCATAAGACATTATAGGGCTAATGGTATATTTATTGAAAATAGCTCTGGCAACAGGATACTAAACAATAAGATAAAAAATGTTATTAACAATGGTATAGAGGTTTCTAGTTCTAGTGCTAATCTATTTTGGAGAAATGAAATATACAAGTGTTTTGATGGTATAAGAATGATTTTAGGTAGTACAAATAACTGGGTCATAGAAAATACTGCCGAGGAATGTTTTGATGATGGCTTTGAATCCTTTTTAGCCCCAGATATTAACAATGCCTTTATAGGTAATAAATCTATTAGGAATAGGTCCAATGGTTTTGATATATACGGCTCCAACAATCTAATATTGGACAATTTATTAATAGAAAATGGGCTAGGAATAGTAATAAATGAAGGCAGCAATTCTTTAGCCATTGGGAATATAATTAGGGGTACTAAACAAGGCACTTATTTTGTATTTAATGGCTACAACAATCACTTCTCTGCTGAAAACTATATAGTATGTAATCGCAGAGAAGGAATGTATAATGCTAGTCAGTTTGGAATCCTTTTAGACAATGAAGTATTATATAATGCAGATTCTGGAATCATACTTGATTCAACTTCTAGGGGCAACCTTGTTATGGACAATAAGCTAATTTGTAATATTCCAGAAAATATTGATGACAGGGGTACCAATAACAATCTTATTAATAATATAGACAAACCTTGCCAACCTTGTGAATCTCCTAGTGATGTGTGTGGTTATTGTGTTGATGAAAAAGATAGTGTTTCCGATAGTTCAAAGGAAGGTGATTGTTAATGGATATGAAAGAAAAAATAGAAAAGGAAATAGTTAGAATGAAAGAATTAATTACAGACTGTGAAAGTGTAATGGAAGAAGTACCAAAACATTTAAGAGCTAGTCAAGAACTTGTTTTGGAATCTTATAAGAGACAATTAGCAGCCCTTGAACAGGAATTACTAGAATTAGAAAGGGCCCAGCTTCAAAATAGAAAATTTAATATTTGATAGAGGGAAGTACTAAGCTTATTGGAGTAGGCTTGGTTTGTTATTAGTATTGGTATTTAAAAAGAATATGAGCCTGATTTTATTAGACCACCTTTTCCTCATTCAATTCCTTCCATACAGTCATCATCATGGTAGTATAGCAGGCAACTCCTCCAATGAATTCAGATATTGGTTCTGATAAAAATACTCCTATGTGTCCAAGAGATGAAACTCTTGGTAAAAGCACAACAAGAGGAATTACAAGGATTACCTTTCTAAACATGGAGAAAAATACAGCAAATTTTGATTTGCCAAGGGCAATAAAAGTAGCCTGGCCTGCATGCTGCAAGCTCATCAAGAAGAAAGACAAATAGAATATTCTTACCATAGGTATTCCAGCCTTTATTACACCTGGATCAGCATTAAATACCCTTATGAGAAAGCCTGGGAAGCTTTGGATTACTAACCACATAAAAGTATTTATAGCAAAGGAAGAAATGGTTATAAATTTAATGGAATCCTTTACTCTTTTATACTCACATGCTCCATAGTTAAAGCTCATAACTGGCTGTGCACCACCAGTTAGACCAAAAACAGGCATCATAGCAAATTCTCTAATTGAGTTTATAATAGTCATAATTCCTATATATAGATCTCCTCCAAACTGTTGGAGAGTAGTATTTAACACAATTTGTACCAGGGAGTTTGTAAATTGTATTACAAAGCCAGAGGTGCCTAATTGGAGTATCTTTTTAATCCTATCCCATTCTAGTCTGAAGCTTTCTTTGTTTAAACGGAGTATGGTTTTTTCTCCTGTTAAGAACTTAAGAACCCATGCTGCAGATATGAACTGGGAAATAATTGTTGCTATGGCTGCTCCTTTAACTCCCATATTAAATAGGAATATAAAAATTGGATCCAGGATTATATTGGCCACTGCCCCTATTACTACTGTTGCCATTCCAACTCGACCGAAGCCTTGGGCATTTATAAATTGGTTCATGCCTAGACTTATCATTACAAATACATTTCCAAGTAGGTATATGGTAACATACTCACTAGCATATTTATAAGTTATATCACTAGCACCAAATAGATATAACATAGGTTTTTTAAATATTAAACCTAAAATGGTAAGAGTAACACCAGTATATACAAGCATTATAAAGGAGTTGCCCATTATATTTTCTGCTTCTTTAAAATTTTTTCGTCCTCTTTCTATGGAGCATAAGGGTGCCCCTCCCATACCAAATAGATTAGTAAAGGCTGCTACAACAGAGATAATTGGTAAGGAAACCCCTATTCCTGTCAAGGCATTGAAAGAGTCTTCAGGTATTCTTGAAATATATAGCCTATCTACTATACTGTAAAGAACGTTTACTAATTGTGCTAAAATCATGGGGATGGCCATACTCATTATATTGCTTACTATACTTCCCTTAGAAAAGTCATTTCTTCCTTCCAAGCGATCATCTCCAATTTCTATATATTGTGTATCATAAAATATATCATATTACTACAAGAGAGCAGTGAACAATTTAAAAATTGGTATAACATACATTTATTGTAGCAAGGGAAATTTTTTAGGTCAAATATAATAGGAAGGGAAATTATTTGCCCCCTAAATAGTTTTTAATACAACACTAGCCCTTTATTATATATAATATAGTAAGAAAAAAGTTAGGAGGTAGAATAGTGAAAAGATTGTACAAGTCAGATAAGGATAGGAAGCTTGCTGGAGTATGTGGAGGAATAGCAGAATATTTCCACATAGATCCTACTATAGTTAGGCTATTATGGGCACTAGTTTCTTTATTTTATGGAACAGGAGTTATAGCTTATATAGTGTGTGCTTTTATAATACCTGAGAGGCCTAAATATTAATGTGGAATAAGATCTATGGGTATTTAAATGACTGCCTTTTAATTTAAGGGGAAGTTGATGGAAAATTTTTGTTTTGGTATAATAGGCAACATGGTTTATTAAAAGGGTAAAATAATAAATACTATATTTATACTTATACTTAAGAAAAAATATTACTGGAGAGGATTGGTTTGATAAAGTTTTTAATCAGGAAGTTTATAAAGAACTATGAGAATATAGGGGATAAGTATGTAAGGGAAAAATACGGTGTATTATCAGGAGCTTTAGGTATAATTTGTAATCTAATACTTTTTATATTAAAGTTAATTATTGGCTTGTTGATGAACAGTATAGCAGTTATTTCTGATGCCTTTAATAATATTACTGATTTGGGCTCCTCTATTATGACCATTTTTGGTTCAAAGTTAAGCAATAGGCCTCCTGATAAAAACCATCCTCATGGCCATGGAAGATATGAATATATTGCTTCTTTAGCAGTATCCTTTATTATATTTGGGGTTGGCTTGGAAACATTGAGAACTTCCATTGAAAAGATAATAAAGCCAGAACCTATTGAATTTAACTTACTTTCAGGTATAATTTTAAGCTTTTCTATTTTGTTAAAGTTATGGATGTATTCCTACAATAAGTATATAGGAGAAAAGATAAGCTCCAGTGTAAACAGGGCAACAGCCCAAGATAGTTTAAACGATGCAATTGCAACTACTGCAGTATTGATAGGTTCCATAGCTGAGCCTTATATTAACCTGCCAGTAGATGGAATATTAGGACTTATAATATCAGCTTTAATCATGTATTCAGGCTTTTGTACTGCAAAGGATTCGGTAAATTTACTTCTAGGCCCTTCTCCAGATCCTGAGTTGGTGGATAAGATCAAAAAATTGCTGTTAGAAGATGACAATATTAAAGGGGTCCATGATTTAATAGTACACGATTATGGACCTAATAAAATAATGGCTTCAGTCCATGCTGAAGTTTCTAGTAAAGCAAATATTGTAGATATACATTCTGTTATTGATAGTATAGAGAAAAAAATAAAAAGGAAGCTTAATGTAGAAATAGTAATACACATGGATCCTACAGAAAGCCATGAAGGAGAAAATAGACAAAAAAGAAATTAAAGCCTTCATGGCTTTAATTTCTTAGTTAAAATTCCCTTTTTAGATCTTTCTTCTTAAGCCTTCCTTTTTCATCTATAGTTACTTCAGTTATCTTTGCTAAAACAGGATCATCTCCAACTTTAGCACATTCTAGTATATGATATACCTTTGAGTTGTAGTTAGTTTCTTTGAATACTTCCCTTACTAGTTTAAATATGGAATAAGGGTGCTCTGGATCTTTAATAGTAATGAAAGGTATATTAGGAATTGCCATAGCTTTTTTAACCAATTCTTCAAAATCTATATCTTTTATTCCAGGAATAAGAAGATAATCTACTTCAGGATTTTCTAAATCTTCAAAGCCTTTCACTTGTATAGTTTTATAGTTGGCTTTAGCAACTGCCATTAGGGTTGCAATAAGGGGACGAGTTCCCCAGCCTCTATGGCCAGATACTATTAGGGCTTCTTTTCTTCCGATAGCTTCTTCAACATATTTTGCCTGTTCTTCAGTCATAAAATTTTGATCTACTAATTTTTTTATCATTGGATTCATCTAAAACATCCTTTCATTTTAGTTGTTATACTATTATGATACCTCAAATGGATAAAAATAAATAGATAATTTTGTAAATTTTAAATATAAATTTTCCTTGACCTAAAGCAAAATTTATATTATTATTAAATTTGATAGTATTTTATGTGGGGATATAGTTCAGCTGGGAGAACGCTTGACTGGCAGTCAAGAGGTCAGGGGTTCGAGTCCCCTTATCTCCACCATAAAAAAGGCTAGAACAAAAGTGTTCTAGCCTTTTCTCATGCCTTTATTGTATCAATGAAAGCTTTAATAATCTGCTGGCCATACTGAACAAGGGAATATCTGCCCTGTTTTAGGCACCAATCATATGTAAGGCCTCTTTCCAGGATGGCATACCATTCAGTCAACTCCTGGTATGCAAATTTGCTTTTTATCTCGCCTTTATCTATACCTTCTTTAATGATGGCTGAGATTATCTTATAATATGTTCTATCTGGGTTAATAATGTGACGCTTATTACTAGTCATAACTTGCAGGCCATATAGTGTAGCAAAGAGTTGCCTATAAGGAGAGTTTTCAAGACTTTCCATAACGAATAGATTAAACTCCTTTAGTTTTTCTAAAGCATTTAAATTAGGATCCACACTTTCCCACCATTTTTCGTAATCCTCATCGAAACGGTATGCAATATAAAATAATACTTCTTCCTTACCATGAAAATGGTGGTAAAATGCTCCTCTAGAGGTATTAGAAAGCTTAACTATTTGTTCTATGGTAGTATTTTCATATCCTTGCTCTAAAAACAGCTTCCAAGAGGCTTCAATAATTCTATTTTTAACGCTGGTTTTTTTGTCATTTTTCATGCCTTACAGCTCCCCATATGTATATATATATACAATGTAAAGTTCATTATATCATATAGACAAAAGTTTATCAATTTGATCAATAAGTGAACCATAAGCCTTAATAGAAAATAACTATAATTTGATTTACCGCTTGTGAAAAAATAAACTTGATTTATCCTTTTAGAACTATTATAATATTAAAAACGCAGTACGGAATGGAGTACAATTTTCTAAAGAAACCATGGAGGTGTGTCTGTTTTGAACAAAATCCATATTGAAGAAGGGCTTAGCTGGGAACAAAAGAAAATAGCCCTTGAGATGAGTTTACTAATGGGCTTTTTTTCTATTTCGGCTAAGTTTCCTGTTGTGTCTAGAACAGAGGGGATTAGGGTTCCAAACAGCTTAAAGGATTTGGAGAAAATTTATCAATTTAGGACTGAAAAATGGCCTGAAGATTATGTTTCTGCAACGAAAAATGCTAGACCAATTATGGAATTTGATTGGAGGAAGAAAAAAGGGTTAGAGACTTTATTTTCTAAAGGTATTTTCCTTGAAGATGAGAATTTTGATCAATTGCCAGATAGATTAAACTTTAAAATAGTTTTACCTAAAGATTGCGACCTTTCCATTTTAACAGCAGCATGTAATTTTGCTTTCCGCTTTGGGATGGAAACTACAGCTTATGAAGGCCCTATCATTGCTGATGAAAATTGGAAGGGAAATCTAATTGTCTTTGAAGCTGATCATACTTGTGGTATGGAATTAATAGAAGATAAGGATAGATTTATAGTCCGCATACATGGTCAAGGAAAAGAGTTAGAAAAGTTTTCAGCCTATATATGTGAAAACTTTCCCCTATTACCAGAAGGAAGGACGTGGGTTGAACAACTACAAGTTATGACTGAAAGCTTTTCTATGAGGAATTTAGACGGGCAGTTAGCTTATTTAAAGGCCTATGAAGAGGAATTGGAAGGAGATATTTCAGCCTACTTTTCCCCAAGGATAGATAGGGTATTGGGAAAGGTTTCTTCTGAGTTTCCAAAAGTTAAGTTTATAAACCATAGGGAGCCTAAAAAAGTATATGAGAAGACTTATGATATACCTTGGGAAGTAGATGTATTCAAATATATTTTAAAAGAAAAAGTATATCCTATTTTGAAGGCTGGAGATCAAGTTGAAATATATGGGGCCTTAAGTGAAGATAAGGATGCTAGACATAAATTAGCTGAAGAGATTAAGGCGAGTATGGAAGAAATGGATGTAGTGATAGATGAAATTCAAATTATTTGTGCATATAAGCAAGGTTTTTCTTGGCTGGAAGAAGTAGTGCTGCCTCAATTAGAAGGCAAAAAAGTCAGCAGGATAGAAATTGCTTTTAAGCCTTTCTTGCCTGAAGGAGTAACAGAGTGGTTGGACGAAGATGGTGCTACACCTTCTTACCATAATATTGAGGCTAATAATCCTAATAAATGGTATGATGTACCAATCCGCTATTTGCAGGAATTGTATCCAATAGATGATATTATTGCTATGAAGCTTAATATTGATAGAGATAGGGTTAAATTTGTGGTATATGAAGGTGAAGAAGATATAACCTATGAAGTGAAGGTCTATGACGATAAAGAAGAAATTTTAAACACTAAATATAAGGCAGCCTATTCAGAAAGACCTTATTTAGATGAATATCCACAAATGGGAAAAGTACATCCTTCTACAGGTTTTATACAAGTTTTAGTTAATGGTAATGAGGTAGTTAAGGAGTATATTAAAACGGATTTGGAAAATATATGGAATATATATCAAGCAGAAGTATTACCGGCATGTAGAAAATTTGTGGAGGAAAAGACAAAGGGGAATATTGCTGAAGATTTGCAGCCCTTCTTTTCCCAGCTGCGCCTAGACATAATAGTTAGTGAGCCAGATTATTCTCTACCTTGCAGGGAGGATCTTATATCTTCACTAGACGATCTGCATGAGGATATATACTTTGTAGGCTTAGATTATTTTAAAAACTATGGCATACAAAAAAACAATGTGATGTTAGATGCACCAGGGCTTATATTGCCAGTTATTAAAAAGGGGAAAGGCAAGCCTAAATTTAAGGTAACATTGTATGATGAAATGGAGAAAGAACCTTGTATTAGGGCTGAAAACAGGACTATTAAAGGTAAGTATAGCAGGGATGACATAGAGCTATATATAGAGAAACTGATCTATGAGTCTGGACAGATAACTGCCTATTTAAGGACTAATATAGAAGAAGGGAAGCTTATAAAGAGTTACCTAAATCTAATGGAAAAGCAACTGTTAGAGGCAAGTAATTTAATTAGCGGCACTAATGTGTTGAAAATAACAAATGATGAAGGCTGTTATTCAGCAGAAATTAAGGAGTATGAAGAAATAGAAAAGGATCTTAGCATACTAGATATTGATCTAATGGAATTTGAACTAATTGGCTATGAGCAATATATGAAGATTATAGAACAGCTAAAAAGAGTACCAGGAATTGGAGTCTATCCTATAGCCAGATCCTATCAGGGCAGGGATATCTATGCTATTGAAATACTGCCAAAAGAAGAAGGCTATGTATCTAGAACAAAGAGGCTTACAAAACTACCTTCAGAAATAATAAATTGTAGACATCATGCTAATGAAGTATCAAGCACCAATGCAGCTTTTATTCTGTTGAAAAAGATACTTACAGATGAAAAGTATGAAGCTTTGCCAGATAAACTAAACCTTGTAATAGTTCCTATGGAAAATGTAGATGGAGTAGAAATACACTATGAACTGCAAAAGGATAATCCTTACTGGAAGTTACATGTTGCTAGATTCAACTCAGTAGGTAAGGAGTTCTATTACGAATACTTTAAGAAAGATACTATCCATACAGAAGCAATGGGCTTTAAAAGGCTGTGGGAAAGACACTTACCTGATGTGGTAGTGGATAACCATGGAGTTCCAAGCCATGAATGGTCCCAGCAGTTTTCAGGCTATACTTCTCCTTCTTATAAGGGTTTTTGGCTGCCGCGTTCTCTATTATATGGCTATTTCTGGGTAGTTACCGATGAGGTATATAAGAGCAACTATCCAGTTAACAAAAAGATAGAAGATGTGGTAGCAGATAAAATTGGGGAAGACCAGGAAATTACCAAATGGAATAAGGAATGGATGTCTATATTTGAAAAGTATGCCCACAGTTGGCTACCAAAACTTTTCCCTGCTAATTACTATAAGAATATGATTAACTACTGGATACCCTTTGAGTTTGAGCCAGAGCATCGCTATCCATCAATCCGTTTTCCCTGGATTACAACAGTAGCCTACACTAGTGAAGTTGCAGATGAAACGGCTCAAGGGGAATATTTAAACTTATGTGCCAGAGCCCATGTGACTCACGATGAGGCTATAATACAGCTTTTAATGGATAGCAAGTGTCTATTTGAAAAGAAACTGGAAATCTCAAAGGATAAAATATCAGTATGCTGTATTAGGCATAGGCCTATAATTGTATAATACAACTTATTTAGACAATATGACTTAGGGAGGTAAATTTATGGAATATGTAAAACTACTAGGGATCCTAATTGTTATAATTGGCTTTGCATTGAAGTTAGATTCAATACTTATAATAATGCTTTCAGCAGCAGTTACAGCCTTTGTAGGAGGCCTTGGAATTACAGGTCTATTAGAAACCTTGGGAACTTCCTTTGTTTCTAATAGAAGCATGGCCATATTCATATTGATAATGCTTGTAACAGGTACTTTAGAGAGAAATGGCCTAAAGGAAGCAGCTGCAAGTCTTATAGGTAAGATAAAGAGTGCATCTGCAGGCATGGTTATTGGTGCCTATGGGATTATGAGAAGTATATTTGCAGCCTTTAATGTAAGCTTTGGAGGAGTTGCTGGCTTTGTAAGACCAATAATAATGCCCATGGCAATAGGTGCCATTGAAGCTAAAGGCAATAAAGTTCATGAAGAACATTTAGAAGAGATAAAGGGAATGGCTTCTGGTATGGAAAATATTGCTTGGTTTTTCTGCCAAGTGCTGTTTGTTGGAGGAGCAGGCGCTCTTTTAGTCCAATCCACCTTGGCTTCCTTAGGTTATGAAGTAGAGTTAATCGATCTAGCAAAGGTTGAGATACCAATAGCTATTGTTGCTATAACAGTGGCAATAGTATATTACTTTATAAAGGACAGGAAGCTTTCTAAGAAATATTATGGAAATAAAGTTGATAAAAAAAATACGGCTTATAAGGAGTGATATATATGGCCTTTTTTATGGATGCTGATATTCCATTGGGAACCAAATTACTTGAAGTAATTTTTATAGTTATGGGCTTATTAACAATTTATACTGGAATAAAGAATGGCTTAGATGAAGAAAACCCTTCTAGATTGGGTACAGCTATATTTTGGTGTTCATTAGGAATAGTCCTTGCTTTTGGAAGATGGATACCAGCAGCAGTTAATGGTCTGTTGGTTGTTATTATGACTATTCCAGCTATATTCCATAAAGTGAAAGCTGGAAAACAAAAGCCTCCAACTAAGGAGGAAGTAGAAGCTGCTTTTAATAAGATTGGAATGAAGATATTTATTCCTGCCTTGTCTATTGGCTTTTTTGCCATATTATTTGCAGTCTATACAGATATGGGAGCTCTAGTTGGAATAGGGGCAGGAGTATTAGTAGCAATAATACTATTAATGGTTTATTCTAAGGACAATAAGCCTCAAGTTTTCCTAAATGATTGTGAAAGGCTATTATCCACTGTGGGCCCCCTTAGTATGCTACCTATGTTACTAGCTAGTTTAGGGGCAATCTTTACAGCAGCTGGAGTTGGCGATGTTATTGCGTCTTTAGTTGGCAGGATTGTGCCTGAAGGAAATGTAAATGTAGGGATTATAGTGTATGCCATTGGTATGATGTTGTTTACTATGATAATGGGTAATGCCTTTGCAGCTATTACTGTAATGACTGTTGGAATTGCTGGCCCCTTCGTGCTTGCCTATGGGGCTGATCCAGTTGTAATAGGTATGGTTGGCTTAACAGCTGGCTACTGTGGAACTTTGTGTACTCCAATGGCAGCAAATTTCAACATTGTTCCTGTTGCTATGCTGGATATGAAAGACAGAATGGGAGTTATTAAAAATCAAGTAATACCAGCTATAATATTGATAGTATTCCAAATTGCATACATGATAGCATTGAAATAAATATAGAATTGAGGAGTGGATATGGTTTATAAGGCAGAAAGAGGAGCAAAAATCATAATAAATGATTGGATGAGAATAAGGCGCAGGGATCGCTTGTTAATTGTAACTAGCTATCAATATATTATGGAAGCTAAGCTCCTTAAAAAATATGCCCTTAAGAGGAAGGCTTCAGTAGATATGCTGATATTGGAGAAGGCAGGCAAACAAGTAGGAGTATTCTTTGATGAAAATGAAACTGCTTTTGATGACTATACAGCAATTATTGGTACCACTGATTACTCTTTGATAACTACTAAAGCTACTAAAAGGGCAGTTAAAAGGGGAAGTAGATTCTTATCTCTTCCCCTTTCTGTAAACAATGATAAATCCATGTTATCTTATGATTTTATAACCATGGATACTAAAAAGGCTAAAATGATGGCCAATATAATA
Source organism: uncultured Bacillota bacterium (assembly GCA_937967955.1). Lineage (GTDB taxonomy): Bacteria > Bacillota > Clostridia > Tissierellales > Tepidimicrobiaceae > JAAYHX01. The sequence goes on from CALBUB010000068.1 coordinate 12,941, forward strand.
ATGAAATATATCAGAAATTCTTCTGTACTCAGAATAACTACAAATAAGGGTACTGATCTGAAGGTCTATAAGAGAAGAAGGAAAACTGGGCTCTTTAATGGTGTCCCTAAGGATGGAAAAGGCTTATCTTCAGCCAGCTTTGAAATATATGTGCCTATTGAAGAAACAAAAACAGAGGGAATAATGGTAGTTGATGGTTCCTTAGGCTACATAGGGAGGCCTAAAGAACCAGTTGAAGTGGTATTTTCAAAGGGAAGGATTGCTGAAATAGAACAAAATCCCAGTGGAATAAAGTTAAAGGAATATATCAAAACTTTTAAGGATTCCAATATGTATATTTCATCAGAATTTGGAATAGGCTTGAATTCCTATGCTAAATGTGAAGGTAACTGCTATATTGAAGATGAATCTGCTTACGGCACTTTCCATATTGGTTTGGGAAGGAATATTGCTTTAGGAGGAAGCCTTGAGGCAAAGGGACATTTTGATTTAACATCTTTAGAGCCCGATATTTATGCTGATAATAGAAAGATAATGGATAAGGGTAGGATAATAGTGCCAGAACTACAGATATACTAAACAAAAAATTCCAGCATGTTACGAATAATGTAATATGTTGGAATTTTTTTGTATATGAAATACTACCTGCAAACCTATAAATAGATTGACTTATTAGATTCAAGTATTATATTATATTTGGTGTGATGTTATATTTGTAAAAAATATATAGGAGGTTAAATAAAATGGCATCTATTACATTTTTTAGCAGGGATGAGATCAATAGATCCAATCCTATTTTTTCTCAGATACGCACAACTGTAGAAACAGTTTTTTATGGAAATAATGTTAAAAACATTAATTCTTTAAAAGAGGCGTATAAGCTGGCTAAAAACTCCCCTGGAACAATAGTAACTGACATGCCTGTACATAGGCCTGAGGCTATAGGACTAGATGAAGATGCTAAAATTTTATTGTTCAATGATGGAGCAGTAACTGGCAGATGTGCAGCAGCCAGAAGGATTATAGGGGAAGAAGGAATAGATACAGCCTATTATGCAGAAATAATAAGGGATGCAGCTTATAAAGCTAGATATAGGAAGTTGTACCATGCTCAAGCTATTGTTGGCCTACATGAAGATTTTATGGTTAAGGCCCATCTATTAATACCTGAAGGCCATGAAAATATTTTATACAATTGGCTATTAAACTTCCAATATATAAATGAAAAATATGCAGAGATGTATAAGAACTCTAAAGTATTTGAAAAAGAAGGAGATATTTATATATTTTCAGATCCTGATTGGGAAAGCCAAGACCATCCATTAGGACTGGCCATATTCGATCCTGAGCATAATTGTGCCTGTATACTGGGAATGAAGTATTTTGGTGAGCATAAGAAAGGAACTTTAACCCTGGCTTGGGGTATTGCTAATAGGAATGGTTTTGCTTCCTGCCATGGAGGCTTAAAAAGATATAATTTGGACAATGGAAGAAAGTATACAGTAGGAGTATTTGGTCTTTCCGGTTCAGGCAAGTCCACCATTACCCATGAAAAACATGATGGCAAATACGATATTACCATATTACATGATGATGCCTATGTGATTTCAACTGAGGATGGTTCCTCTGTTGCCTTAGAGCCTTCCTATTTTGATAAAACTCAAGATTATCCTCTAAATTCTAGTGCTAATAAGTACTTGATTACAGTACAAAACTGTGGTGCTACATTAGATGAAGATGGAAAGTGTGTAATAGTGACAGAAGATTTAAGGAATGGTAATGGAAGAGCAATTAAATCTAAACTATGGGCTGATAATAGGGTGGACAAAATAGATGAACCAGTAGATGCCATTATATGGCTTATGAAAGACCCTGCTTTACCTCCTGTATTGAAAATAAATGAGCCTGTGCTAGCTGCAGTAATGGGGGCAACCTTAGCTACAAAGAGGACTAGTGCTGAAAGGCTAGCAAAAGGTGTGGACAGAAACGCATTAGTAATTGAACCCTATGCAAATCCCTTTAGAACTTACCCCTTAGGAGACGACTATAGGAAGTTTAAGGAACTATTTGAAAACAGAAAGGTAGCTTGCTTCATATTTAATACTGGCCATTTCTTAGATAAAAAAGTTCCAAAGGAAGTCACTTTAAATGCCTTAGAGCTTATAGTAAGGGGAGAGGCAGAATTTAAAGCTTGGCACAATTTTACTGATATTGAGTATATGCCAATAGAAGGTTTTTATAAGGAAATGGATGAAGAGTACAGGGCTATGCTAAATGGTAGCATCGATTATAGAATAAACTTTTTAGAAAAAATGAAGGAAGCTAAAGGAGGCAGGGATCAGCTGCCAGAAGAAGCTTTAGAGGCCCTCTACAAAATGAAAGAGGAGTTAAAGGTTGAAATTGATGAAAGGGTAGCATATTAATGCTACCCTTTCTATTAATAGCCTCTTACTATATCAACTACATTTAAGAGCTCTTCATTATTCTTATATCTTTTTAAATTTTCATAAGTTATATTATACCTTCTCTTAAATATCATTTCAGAAGCCCAGGAATTATGGGGCGTAATATATACATTATCCATTTCCCAAAGGGGACTGTCTTCAGGTAAAGGTTCCTTTTCAAATACGTCTAAGGCTGCTTTCTTTACTTTTCCACTTCTTAAGCTTTCAATAAGGGCTTCTTCATCTACTATACTTCCCCTAGCAATATTTATAAAATAAGTACCATCTTGCATGCTGTCAAATACTTCTTTATCAATTAGGTGATGGGTTTTTTCTGTATAAGGTGCAGCTACTACCACTATGTGGCAGTCTTTTATTACTTCTTTTATTTTGTCTATACTATAGCATTTATGGAAGTGTTCTACTTCTCTACCAGTAGTATTAAAACCAATTATATTTACTCCAAAGCCTTCAAACCTCTTAGCTGCTTCTTGAGCTATAGAACCAGTTCCAACAAAGCCTACAGTCTTACCATAAAGTTCTAATAGGTGAGAGTTGATTTTCCAGACTTTATTTTTTTGCTTTTCGTAGAATTCTTTGCTATTTTTGAACATTTCTAAGGTCTTCAATATTATCCATTCTGCTATGGGTATACTATAGCCTCCCCTATTGTTGGTTACTAGGATATTTCTCTTAAGTATTTTCTCTTTTGGTACGTGATTTACTCCAGCACTTAAAAGTTGGATCCATTTTAGCTTAGGGAACAGCTCTATATCTATTTTGTCGAAAGGATTGAAGCAGACTAATATGTCTATATCTTCTATTTCTTTAGAAAGCTCTATCTTATCATCTTCTGACTTATAGATTACATCATACCCTAGCTCCCTAAAGCTTTGGAGTTCTTCTTCTAAAAATCTCATAGTTGTTAATACTTTCAAGGGAATACCTCCTTTATTTTTTAATATATATACTTAATGGTTTTAGCCAATCAAATATATTTAAAAAGCCAGTCAATAAGTTCAATACATAACTTGGCAGTAGAATCTTTTTCATCTAAAAGAGGATTCAATTCTACAAAATCCATGGATCTAACCATTTTAGTTTCTAAGAAAGCTTTTAAAAGGTCCTTTGCTTCTTCTAAAGTGAAGCCTCCATCTACTGGAGTTCCTGTGCCTGGCACCAGTTTTTTATCTAATACATCTATATCAAAGCTTAAATGGAAGGCATCTACATTTGAGGCCTTTAGCTTTGTTATAACCTCATCAATTACTGACTTTAAGCCTTGCTTCTTAACAATATCCATAGTATAAATTTTTAAATCTATGCGTTCTGCCAATTGGATTTCCCCTTCATCTAGGTCTCTAGCCCCTATTATAAAGGTGTTTTCTGGCTTTACTTTAGGGCCAGGATAATATAAATTTACTAAAGCAGGATTTCCATATCCTAGGGCTGCTCCTAGAGGGATTCCGTGGGCATTTCCAGAGGGGCTTGTATCTTCTGTATTTATATCTCCATGGGCATCAATCCAGATAACCCCTATATTTTTAAAATATTTGCTGGCTCCAGCTATGCTGCCTAGTCCTAAGGAGTGGTCTCCTCCAAAGATAAAAGGAAAGCTATCAGCTTTTAAACAGCTATAGACTAGGTGGGCCAGATTAGTATTCATGTCCACTATTTCCTTAAAATACTTTATCTTTCTATTATGAGCATACTTATTTTCTTCCAATACTTCAGGTATATAAAGATTTCCTAAATCATATACATTTTCCTTGTATCTTTTTACTACATCTATAAGTCCTTTTTCTCTTAATTTTTCTGGTCCGTATTGTACTCCTTCTCTATCGGCCCCATATTTTACTGGCACTCCTATTAAGCTTATGTTCATATGAAAAACCTCCTTACGTGTAGTGGAAAGATTGACTATTATATTATACCATTAAAAGGTTGATGTCAGACTATTATTATTTTTGTAATAAATAGGTAAGGCTATTTAAATACTACTTAAATATATGATACTATAATTATGATAATGGAATAGGAGGTGACAAGGTGAAGGCTTTAGTGGTAATCGATATGCTCAATGACTTTGTTCTTAAGGATGGGGCCCTATACTCTGGAGAAAGGGCAGAAAAGATAGTAGATTTTATTAATGAAAAGATAGCAGAATTTAGAAAGAATAACTATCCTATTATATTCATCTGTGATAATCACGAGAGAGACGACAGGGAGTTTGATATGTTTCCGCCCCATTGTATAGCTGGAGAGCCTGGTAGTGAAATAGTTGAGAGTATTGATTTTAAGCCAGAGGATAAAATAATTAAAAAGAGAAGATATAGTGGTTTTTTTGGCACAGAATTAGACTTATATTTAAGGGAGAAAAAGGTGGAGCAGTTATATCTAGTAGGTGTATGTACTAATATCTGTGTACTATATACAGCAGCAGATGCAAGGAATCTTGGTTATACTGTTAATATATATGAGGATGGGGTTGCTTCTTTTGATGAAGAAGCCCACAAGTTTGCTCTAAAGGAAGCAAAGAACACTTTAGGATGTAACATAATATAAGGAGTATAAGGAGTGGACTATGTCAAAGTATTTTTATGCAGTAAAAGAAGGTAGACAAAAAGGCATATATAACACTTGGCAGGAGTGTGAAGCCCAAGTAAAAGGGTATCCAGCTGCCATATTTAAAAAGTTTTCTTCCTATGAAGATGCCCTAAAATTTATTAATGGCCATAAGGAAGAGGTTAGGGAAGTAGATATTTCCAATTTGGAAGAAAATGAAATGGTTGCTTATGTAGATGGTAGTTTTGATAAGGCTAGTGGCTATTATAGTTATGGAGTAATTCTATTTACTAAGGATGGAAGATGCCATATTTCAAAAAAGGAAAAAGATGAGAATATGAATAGCATGAGAAATGTAGCTGGTGAAATAAGAGGGGCTATGGTAGCCATGGAAAAGGCTCTAGAGGAGAAAAAGGATACCCTATATTTATATTATGATTATATGGGTATAGAAAAGTGGGCCACAGGTGAATGGAAAGCTAATAAATATGGAACCAAAATGTATAAGAACTATTATGACTCTATTAAGGATAGCTTACGTGTAGTATTTAAAAAGGTTGTAGCCCATTCAGGGAATAAATACAATGAAGAAGCAGATAAGTTGGCTAAAAAGGCCCTAGATAAGTAAGAAAAAAAGGATCCAGGAAGGATCCTTAAATTTTTACAAATTCTACATTATTCCTTTTTAACAATTCTACTGCATAGTCATCAATCCTATAGTCATTTCTGTAGTATATTTTCTTTATACCAGCTTGGATAAGGGCTTTTGTACAGTTAAGGCAGGGGAAATGGGTAACATAAACCCTACAGCCCTTTACAGATATGCCTTCCCTAGCACAGTATATTAGGGCATTCATTTCAGCGTGGATTGTTGCAATACAATGGCCATCCCTCATAACATGTCCTACATCATTACAGTGGGGATTTCCTGAAATGGAGCCGTTATAGCCGGTAGACACAATCCTATTATCATCATTGACAATTAAACAGCCTACCTCTGCCCTATCGCAGGTGGAGCGGCTGGCTACCATTTCTGCTATTTCCATAAAGTATTCATTCCATGATTTCCTTTTTCCCATAATCCTTCTCCTTCTATTAATTATAATTTTATGTTAACATATTTTGTTTATGGCAAGAAATAGATTAATGTGGCTATATAGCTTCCTATGTAATATAATTATACTAACAATAATTATATTAGGAAAGGTGTAAAAAAATGAGATATATATTAAGGCAGAAAATATTTGCTTTATCCGATAAATTCTATATAAAAGATGAAGGGGATAGGCCTAAATATTATGTGGAAGGAAGATTATTTACTTTTGGAGATAAGCTTAAGCTCTTCGACTTAGAAGGAACTGAGCTAATGTATATAGAACAGAAGCTTTTTAGATTTTTACCAGAATATTATATATATAGGGTTGGAAAATTAGTGGCAAAAGTTAAGAAGGAGTTTACATTTTTTAGGCCAAAGTTTAATATTGAAAGTGCTTATGGTGATTTTACCATAGAAGGAGACATATTTGCCCATGATTTTACCATATTAAAAGATAGAAAGCCAGTAGCTTCAGTTAGTAAAAAATGGCTTAGCTTTTCAGACACTTACTATGTAGATATAGCTGATGATGAAGATCACCCTTTCATCCTATCCTTAGTTATAGTTCTAGACCAAGTACTCCATGATAATCATAATAATAAACGCTAAAATGCTCCTTGGGAAAAGGATGTGATAATGTGAATCTATTTGATATACAGGAATCGGTTCAAGGGGTAGCTGAAGCAATTTCTGCTGTATTAAATGTGGATGTTACAATAGTTGATAGCAGTTTAAATCGGGTAGCAGCTACAGGCAAATACAAGAAATTAATTGGAGAAAAGCTGCCTGAAAATTGTACCTTTGAACTGATTACAAGAAAAAGACAACCTGAATTTGTAGACAAGCCTAATATAAGCAATAAATGTTTTGCCTGTAGTTTGAGAGGTAAATGTGATGAGTTAGCAACTATTGGCTATCCTATTTTGCATAAGGGAGAACTTTTGGGAATCATAGGCCTTATAGCCTTTAATGAGGAGCAGAGAAATAAAATCTATAAGGATTATGACTCCTTAATAGTGTTTTTAGGAAAACTAGGTGAGCTATTGGCAGGCAATTTACAATATACAAGAACTATAAATGAGTTGACAATCCAAAGCCAAGAAATAAATATGATAGTAAATGGGCTGGAGAATGGGATAATCTGTATTGATAATAAAGGCAGGATAAAGTTTGTAAATTCAAAAACAGAAGAATTTCTAAAATATAAAAGCCAAAAGCTAATCAACAAGTCTGTTTATGAAGTCATACCCGAACTTAAAGCTTATCAAAAGACCCAAGTGCCTACCGAAATTAAAATATCCATAGGAGGAAAAAGAAAGAGCTTTATAATAAGAACAATCCCTGTAATGGTTGGAAATAAAAAGGTAAGCTATATAATGGAACTTAATAAAACCTCCCATATGGTAGCTGATGCCTATAGATTAATTGGTGGAACTAATAGTATTACCTTTGAGCATATAATAGGGGATAGTCCAAAGATTATAGAGGTTAAGGAAATAGCCAAGAAAGTGGCTTCCAGCAAATCTACAGTTTTACTTACAGGAGAAAGTGGAACAGGTAAGGAGCTATTTGCTAGGGCTATCCACTATGTCAGCAATAGGAGCCATAGGCCCTTTGTAGCTATTAATTGTGCATCTATACCTGATAATTTATTGGAAAGCGAACTGTTTGGCTATGAGGCAGGTGCTTTTACAGGAGCTAATAAGCAAGGGCAGATGGGAAAACTAGAGTTAGCTAATGGAGGCACCCTTTTCCTAGATGAAATTGGTGATCTCCCCCTCCATCTACAGCCTAAATTGTTGAGAGTTTTACAGGATGGAGTCTTTATGAGATTAGGAGGTAAAGAATTTATATCTGTTGATTTTAGATTAATAGTGGCTACCAATAGGGATTTAGAAGAGTTAATAAACAATGGCGAATTTAGAGAGGATTTATACTATAGATTAAATGTAATTCCTATCCATATTCCTCCATTAAGAGAGAGGATTGAGGATATAGATAAGTTGAGCCAGTATTTGTTAAATAAATATTGTAATAGATTGGGAGTAAAGAAAAAATACTTTTCTAATGAAGTAAAAAGAGCCTTTTATAGGTATAATTGGCCTGGAAATGTAAGAGAGCTGGAAAATGTAGTAGAATACTTGGTAAATGTGGTAAAAGGAGAGGAGATTAAATTAGAGAACCTTCCAAGGAATATAAGAGACTATTTAAAGATACCTGCTGATAAACTTCAAAACACTGGCAAGCTGAAGGATATGTTGGATAATTATGAAAGGGAAATATTGAAATCCTACTTAAGAGTCTATGGCAGTAGCACAGAAAATAAGGAGAAGATTGCTTCCATTTTAGGAATTAACTTGTCTACCCTATATAGAAAGCTTAATAAATACAATTTGCAATAATGCAAAACAATTCTCATTTATGCAAAAATGTTTAAAATTACTTAATTATATAAGGAGTAAGGAATTTTTACTATACAATTTGCAAAGTTGGGAAAAATGAAGCAAAGAGAAAACTACACTTGTGTCTCCTGAAGGCCGTAAATCACACATTTTTCAACAAGTTGTTGGAAATAAAATTTTTGGCATCTTTCTTGCAACACATATTGTAAAAGGATTTATTATAAGGAGGAGACGCAGTGATAAAAACTTCATTGATGAATAATATTTTAAATATAGTAAAAAAAGATGTTTTTCCAGCTTTAGGTTGTACTGAGCCAATAGCAGTGGCTTATGCTGCAGCAGTGGCAAGGAAATATTTTACTGGAGAAATGGACAATGTGGACATAAAGGTTAGTAAAAATATATTTAAGAATGGTAAAGCTGTAATTATTCCCAAAGTCAATGAGGCAGGCTTAGATTTGGCAGGGGCATTAGGCTTCTTATCAGGCAATAATACTAATGGCTTAATGGTATTGGAAAATATAGATGAGGAAACCATAGAATATGCCCGTAATATCATAAGGGCTGGTAAGGTTAAAGTTAGCTATCTGAATACTTCTTTAGATGTATATGTAAATGTACAAGTTACTGGACCAGAGAGTATAGTTGAAGTAGAGTTAAAAGATAGCCATAACCATATAGAAAGGATTAGGGTAGATGGACAAGTTGTTTACCAGGCAGAAGAAGATATTAGTGAAGCTGTGTCTTTAGACTTTTTCAAGGATATGACTTTAAAGGATATAAGGGAAGTTTGTGAGACTATACCTGTTGAGGAATTAGACTTTATTGAAGCAGGTATCAATATGAATATGAAGGCAGCAGAGACTGGTATGAGTAAAAAGATGGGCTTGAATATAGGGCATGCTTATTTAAGGCTACTAAAGAATAATAGATTGGCTAAGGATACTTCCATGAAGGCTAGAATATTAACAGCAGCAGCTTGTGATGTGAGAATGGGTGGAGGAAATTGTCCAATTATGACTAGTGGAGGTAGCGGAAACCAAGGGCTAGGTGTAGTCCTCCCAATTGTGGCAGTAGCAGAGGATTATGGAATTGAAAGGGAAAGGTTATTGAGAGCAGTATTTTTAGGCCATGTGGTTAATAGATATGTAAAGACCTTTACAGGAAAATTATCAGGCATGTGTGGCTGTTCTATTGCTGCAGGAATTGGTGCTAGTGCTGGAATTACGTGGCTGTTAGGAGGGGACGATAATAAAATAAGTGCTGCCTGTACTAACATGCTGGCCAACTTAACTGGAATGATATGTGATGGGGCCAAGGAGACCTGTACTTTAAAATTGTCTACTTCAGCCAGTGAGGCAATATTAGCAGCTTATTTAGCTATTGAGGGCTTGGTACTTAAAGGGAATGTAGGTATTGTAGGTAATACTATAGAGGATACTATCCGGAATGTGGGAGTGTTAGCAAGGGAAGGTTTTAAACATGTAGATGATTTATTGCTGGAGATGATATAATAAAAAAGAGTTGTTTATTTACATTTCTGGAGGGATTTAATGATAGACATAGAAGAGGTTATTAAAAAAGTAAAGGCTAGAGTACCACAGCCTATAGGTATAAAGCAAGAATATGCGGTAGTTGTTCCATTGATTAACATAGGAGGAAGCTGGGAGATAATTTATGAGGTTAGAGCCAAGGAATTAAAAAGGCAGCCTGGGGAAATATCCTTTCCTGGTGGAAAAGTAGAAAAAGGCGAAACCTATAGAGAAGCTGCCATAAGGGAGACTATGGAAGAGTTAAATATAGAAAGGGAAAATATAAATATAGTAGGAGAGCTAGATTATTTAGTATCCAGGGATAATACCACCATATATTCCTTCTTGGGTATAATAGAAAATATAGATATTAACCATATAGAGCCAGCTGAAAATGAAGTAGATCATATATTTACAGTTCCCCTTGAATTCTTCCTTAAAAATGAGCCTAAAGTATATTATATAGAATTAGAGCCTACAATTAGCAATGATTTTCCATATAACCTTATACCAAATGGAAAATCTTATGATTGGAGAACCGGGAAAGAATCGGTTTATTTCTATATATACAAGGATTATATAATTTGGGGCTATACGGCTAAGATGACTAAAGTATTTATAGATATAATAAGGCAGGCTGGATAGAATAAAGCTCCTTTCTAGCTTTAAGCCAGAAAGGAGCTTTGTATTTGGATACTCAAATTTTAATTAGTCAGTAAACAATTGGGTCCAATAAGTTGTTCCTCTTGCTTCAACGTAGCCGACACCAATTTTATTGAAATTAGGATTTAAAATGTTTGCTCTATGCCCACTTGAGTTCATCCAGCCATTCATTACAGACTCAGCACTTCTATAGCCCTTAGCAATGTTTTCTCCAGCATAACCAAATTTTATGCCAAAGCTTCTCATCATTTGGAAAGGATCTCCGTATGTAGGAGATGTATGGCTAAAGTAATTTTTGTCTGCCATATCTTGGGATTTTATTCTAGCAACTCTTGCCAACTCTTCACTGAAAGTAAGAGGTGCTAATCCAGCTTTTTGTCTTTCTAAATTAACTAGTCTTGCAACTTCCCTTTCAATGGATGAACTTTGGTTGTTGAGTTTTGTTGGTTCTTCTACTGGTTTACTTGGCTCTTCAGTTTCTCCTTCTTCAGGTTTTTCTTCTGGTACAGTTGGTTTTTCGGGTTGTTGAGGTTTTTCAGGTTTTTCTTCTGGTACAGCTGGTGCTTCAGGTTGTTCAGTTTCTTCTGGTTTCTCTTCAGGTTTATTTGGCCTTTCAGGTTCTTGTGGTTGTTCAGTTTCTTCTTCAGGTTCTGCTGGTATTTCTGGTTTGTTTTGTGTATCATCATCTTCTTCTACATTATCCAAATTCCAATCAAAGTCAGATAGGAATTTGCTGATTATACTTCTAAAGTATTTAGCAAAGTCATTAAAATAATTTATAGCATATCCATTAGTATTTGGATGAAATAATCTTATTTTAGTTGTATAAACAAAGCTTTGGGCATGTCCTATAGTTGTAGTTAGAAGCAAGGCTATCATTAAAGTAATTATAGTTTTCTTAGCTCTTTTCATGTTTAGTCCTCCTTAAATTTAGATTGTTTTCGGCCTACCCCCCTTTCAATTTTTAATTTCTTAAAAGTATAACATTAATTTTTTCACAATTAAATCCTTAATATCTGGCATAGAAGTATAATATTAGAAAAGGATGAAAAAATAATAAGCCCTGCAATAATACAGGGCTTATTGGAAAATTATTTTATTCTCACTTGATGATATACTTTTTTACCTTTCCTTATCATTAATTTGCCATCTTTAAAATCGTCTAATGTTATTATTTTACCAACATCAGAAACTTTTACATCGTCTATAGAAATACCATTTTGTTGTATAAGCCTTCTTCCTTCACTATTGGATTTAGTAAGGCCTACTCTTGTAAGTAAATCTAAAATGCCTATTCCTTCTTCAAATTCAGCTTTATCAAATTCAGTAAAGGGGATAGCTCCCTCTTCTTTTCCACCCATAAATAGAGCTTTAGCTGCCTTTTCTGCCTTTATAGCCTCTTCTTCACCGTGGATTAATTTAGTAACTTCATAAGCTAATACTTCTTTTGCTTTGTTTATTTCAGCCCCTTCTAAGGCACCTAATCTTCTTACTTCTTCCATAGGTAAGAAGGTTAGCAGTGCTAAGAACTTTTCTACATCCCTATCATCAGTATTTCTCAAATATTGATATAGTTCATAAGGAGAAGTCTTATTTGGATCTAGCCATATGGCACCTTTAGCAGTTTTACCCATTTTTTCACCAGTAGCAGTAGTTAACAATTTCAAAGTCATAGCATATACTTTATCCTTCTCTATCTTCCTTATTAATTCATAGCCGCCTAGAATATTGGACCATTGGTCGCTGCCACCTATTTGTAATTTGCAATTGTATCTTCTATATAGTTGTAGATAGTCGTAGGACTGCATAAGTAGATAGCTGAATTCTAAGAATGTTAAGCCTTTATCTAATCTGTTTTTATAGGCATCCATTGCAAGCATCCTGTTTACAGAAAAGTGTACTCCGATCTCCCTCATGAATTCTAAGAAGTTTAAATCTAGCAGCCAGTCAGCGTTGTTGACCATAATGGCTTTACCGTTTTCAAAATCTAAAAATCTAGCAAATTGCTCTTTAAATTTTTCAGCATTTTTATCGATTTCTTCCTTAGTCATTATCCTTCTCATATCTGTCCTGCCGGAAGGATCCCCTATCATAGTAGTGCCTCCGCCTAGTAAGGCAATTGGTCTGTGGCCTGCATTTTGTAAATGCATCATTACCATTATCTGTATAAAATGACCAAGGGTTAAACTGTCAGCGGTGGCATCGAAGCCAATATAGAAGGTTACCGATTCCTTTTCAAATAATTCCCTTAATTCATCTTCATAGGTTACCTGATCGATATATCCTCTTTCTACCAATACGTCATATACGTTGCCCATTTTTTCCCCTCCTATGTATGTTTATCCTGATGTTTATTAAAAAAGGGTACCTCCTCATCTTAAGGACGAGAAGATACCCCGTGGTACCACCTTAATTCGCCAAAAGGCCTCTAATCATTTAACGCATGATATACGCAATGGTTTCCCATTGTAGCTCCGGATCCGTACTTCGCACAACTATAGGTTATAGATCTCTCACCAAACGATCTATTCTCTGTCATTTAACCATAGTTGGCTACTATAATCCTTCATAGCTTCCTATTAGATTATTTATCTAGGTATGATAATATATTTATTAAATATTGTCAAGGGGAAAAAGGGAAATTATTCTTCTACTACTAATTCTTTGCTGTTTTCCCATAGTCCATGGATATTGCAGTAGCTAGTTGCATATAGGGTACCAGATTGTTCAACTTTAAATTTAGTATTTACATAAGGCTCAGTAAATACTCCTTGCTCTCCATGGCTTGAGAAGTTATAAGTTCCAATTTCTACAGGGAATTTTGCACCTTCTGGATGGAAGAACACTTTAATCCAAGCTATGTAGTGTTCTTGTGTATTTGGATGTGGGATTTCTTCTCCTATATTAACATTTATTTCTATTACTTCTCCTTTTTTTGCTTTATCAGGTACATTTATTACAGGAACGTGTTTTTCACCTTTCCAATCTCCACTTTGATACAATTCGCCTATTTTCTTCACTTTAATACCTCCTTATTTAATATTATTAATCTATTATTCTAATATAGGTAATACCCAAATAAAATAAAACTAACACAAAATTTAGAGTAATTGTTATACTTTTTATTAGGTATAATAAAATAAAAAATGGAGAAAGGAAGGTAATATGGCAGAAATAGAACTAATTGCAACAGCTACCTTTGGCTTAGAGGCAGTAGTAAAAAAAGAATTGCTGGCTTTAGGATATGAGGAGCTATCTGTGGAAAATGGAAAAGTTACATTTAAAGCAACAGAAAAGGATATACCTATTGCAAACCTTTGGCTTAGAACTGCTGATAGGGTATTGCTTAAAATGGGAGAATTTAAGGCCACTTCTTTTGAGGAGTTATTTGAAAAGACTAAAGCCCTACCTTGGGAAGAATGGATTACTGAGGATGGAGAGTTTACTGTAAAGGGAAAATCCGTAAAATCTAAATTATATAGTATTTCTGACTGTCAGGCCATTGTAAAAAAAGCAGTGGTGGAAAAGCTTAAGACTAAGTATAAAACTGAATGGTTTAAAGAAACAGGGCCTAAATTTACCATTGAGGTTTCACTGTTAAAGGATGTGGCCACCCTTACAATAGATACTTCTGGCCAAGGCTTACATAAAAGGGGCTATAGAACAAAGACTGTTGAGGCTCCATTAAAGGAGACTTTAGCAGCAGGCTTAGTTTTGCTTAGTTATTGGAGTAAGGATAGATTGTTAATAGATCCATTTTGTGGTTCTGGTACAATCCCTATTGAAGCAGCCATGATAGGCAAGAATATTGCCCCAGGCCTAAACAGGAATTTTGCAGCAGAAGAGTGGCCTAGAGTTAAAAAGGAGTATTGGCGTGAAGCCAGAAGGCAAGCTTGGGATAGGATGCTGAAAGATGTTAAGTTGAACATTATTGGTTGTGATATTGATGAGGAAGCTATAAAGGCTGCAAGAGAAAATGCTAATAATATTGGACTGGAAGAAGACATATTGTTTATAAGGAAAAACTTTAGAAACTTTGACTTTAAGGATAAATACGGAGTAATAATTTGTAATCCTCCCTATGGAGAGAGGATAGGAGATAGGGAAGAAGTATTCCAATTGTATAAGAATATGGGAAAAATTTTTAGGAAACTTTCTACTTATTCAATATATATATTGACTTCAAATGAGAATTTTGAGAGACTTTACGGGAAAAAGGCAGATAAGAAGAGGAAATTATATAATGGCAGGATAAAAGTAGATTATTATCAGTACTATGGACCTAGACCCCAATAATAGATTATTATTAATATAAGGGCTATAATTAAGATAGAAAGAAAAGGGGGCTAAATATGAAAATATATACAAGGACAGGGGATAAAGGGAATACTAGCTTATTTGATAACAAAAGGGTTCCAAAGGATCATATAAGGGTTGAAAGCTATGGAACTATTGATGAATTAGTATCCTTTTTAGGGCTGGCAAAGAATTATATGGAAGATGAAGAAATATATGAACTTATTGAGAATATACAGAATAAATTATTCATAGTAGCAGCCAATTTAGCTACAGAAGATAAATCCAAGATTAAATACCATATAGAAGAAAAGGATATTAGTTTTTTAGAAGAAAATATTGATAAGTATATGGATAAAATAGGGGAGGCAACAGGCTTTATTGTACCTGGCTCAGGAAAAAAATCCGGCTATCTGCATGTGTGTAGAACTATCTGTAGAAGGGCTGAAAGAAGGATAATAACTTTAAGTTCACAAGAGGATATAGACCCCCTAGTGATAAAATATGTAAATAGACTATCAGACTTAATATATGCCATAGCCAGATATCTAGAAGAAAAAGAAACAAAAGTCAATTATGAATAAAAATGCGGGCTTATAAGGCCTGCTTTTTTGTCCAATGGAAAATTGATAGGGCTTTAACAACAATATTAGAGAAAATATACAAAAACCTTCGAAAATTCTCAATACTATTGTTTTATCCTATATTATGGTTATTCGAAAATCTTTGTTTTTTGAATATCAGTATGTTATTATAGAAAAAAGTACCTTATTATAAGGGTGATCAATATGATAGATGGAAAGGAAAAAGAATTATTACAAAAGGGTTTGACAGAATTTTGTTTCCTTAATTATAACGTACTGGAAAGCATGTTTGATTGGGTTAGATTGGTTTCTCGTGATGGAACAATAGTGTATGCTAACAAATCCATGAAAGAGGCCCTAGGAGCTGATATAGTAGGTAAAAAATGTTTCCAATCGATAGGTAGGAAAGAACCTTGCACTTTCTGTATATCTAGAAGGAGTATTTTAAACGGGGAGATTGTTCAGAAAGAGGAGATTATTAAGGGTAGGTACTATTCTGTTGTAAGTTCTCCAGTAAGGGATGCTGATGGAAACATTATTGGTGCTGTAGAGGTGCTGAGGGATGTAACTAGAGAAAGGAAGCTTGAACAACAGTTAGTACAGCAAAATGCAAAGATGCTTCAGGATATTAAGTTTGCTGAAAAGATACAAAGGAAGATATTGCCTAAAAAGGGTATATATAAAACTTTAAGAATAGATCATATTTATAAACCTTGTGAAATGCTCAGTGGGGATATGCTTGATGTTTTCCACATTGATGACGATAATATTGGCATATATATATGTGATGTGGCAGGCCATGGAATAACTTCTTCTATGATGACCATGTTTGTTAGGCAAACAATGAGAGCTATTAAAGATGACCTAACAAGTCCATCTAAAGCTTTAACTGAGCTTCAAAAAAGATTTAGCTCCTTAGAATTAGAATCAGATAAATACTTTACCATGTTTTATGCTGTATACAATATAAAAGACCATAGCTTAAAATATGCCAATGCAGGTCATAATTGTATGCCCATTAAATATAATTCTAATAGTGTAGAATTTTTAAAGATGAAAGGCCTTCCTATTTCCTTAATATTTAATGAAATTTATTATGAAGAAAATAAAGTAATCTTATCAAAAGGAGACAAACTGCTATTTTTTACAGATGGAATTGTGGAAGTAAGAGACAAAAATGGGAATGAATTTGGAGTGGACAAGATTGTAAATATAATAAAAAAAGGTGATTGGAATATACTAAATAGGATTATAGAAGCTGTTGAAGAATTTAGATGGGGAGAACAAATAGACGATTACGCACTTCTCCTTATGGAAGTTATAGATTAAAAAGCTTAGAATTATTAATTCTAAGCTTTTTTATAAATGAAAACTATGGAGGGGTTTAATGGCCAATATTTCATTAGATTACTCAAGAAGTTTGATTAAGGAGGCGGAAATAGAGAGCTTAATACCTATTGTAAGGATTGCCCATGATATGCTCCATAAAGGCTATGGTCCAGGCAGTGAATATACTGGCTGGCTTAAACTTCCTAATAGGCTTACAAAAGAGGAATTGGAAAGGATTAAGGAAGCTGCTGAATATATTAAGTATACTTCAGATGCTCTAGTTGTTATAGGTATTGGAGGCTCTTATTTAGGCTCAAGAGCTTGTATAGAAGCCCTAAGGCATAATTTCTATAATCAGCTGCCAAAAGAAGAGAGGAAGGGGCCTGAAATCTATTTTGCAGGCAATAATGTGAGCAGTTCTTATATATTAGATTTGATAGATATACTGGAAAATAAAGATATTAGTATTAATGTTATATCTAAATCAGGTACTACTTTGGAGTCAGCTATAGCCTTTAGGATATTTAAAGATTATATGGAAACTAGATACGGTAAAGAAGAAGCTAAAAAGAGGATATATGTTACAACAGATGAATATAAGGGGTCTTTAAGAAAATTAAGCCAAGAGGAAGGTTATACTTCCTTTGTTATCCCTGAGGATGTGGGAGGAAGGTATTCAGTATTAACTGCTGTAGGTTTGCTACCTATGGCAGTAGCAACCATAGACATAGATAGCTTTATAGCTGGCTTTAGGGATGGGGTAGAAGAATACTCAAGGGATGTATACGACAATATAAGCTATAAATATGCCCTTATTAGAAACATACTGTATAGAAAGGGGAAATATATAGAAATACTTGCTACCTATGAACCTAACCTTCAATATTTAGCAGAATGGTGGAAGCAGCTATTTGGAGAAAGTGAAGGAAAGGACAACAAGGGCATATTTCCTGCAGCTGTTAACTTTACCACCGATTTACACTCCTTAGGCCAACTAATCCAAGACGGTAGAAGGAATATATTTGAAACTACTATTAATATTGAAAAAGCAAAAAGGGACTTAAAAATAAAGGAATTGGTTGGTAATATAGATGGCCTAAATTTCCTTGCAGGCAAAACATTAGCTTTTGTAAATAAAAAAGCCTTTGAAGGGACTGTAAAAGCTCACACTAAAGGGCAAGTGCCAAATCTTATAATAAATGTACCAGAAATGGATGAATACTATCTTGGCAAATTAATGTACTTTTTTGAAAAAGCTTGTGCCATCAGTGGATATATATTAGGTGTGAATCCTTTTGATCAACCAGGAGTAGAGGAGTATAAGAAGAATATGTTTGAACTATTAGGTAGACCTTCTAATGGAAGCTGATAAAACTTCCCTTGGAAATTCCTAGGGAAGTTTTTTTATTTATATAAACAGCTTAAATGGTAAAACTATATAGAAACAGCTTTTAGAGGGTGAAATTTATCCTATGAAAACTTTTTGGAAGGTATTTTCTATATCCTTTGTTTTCTTTTTTATTGCAATGGCACTAGGCTCTTATATTTATTTAATGAATGGAGGAAAGGATAACCACAAGCCAGATATAGTTGCCCAAATAGGAGGTGAAAAAGAAGACAGGCAAAAGGCAGAAGGCCAGTTGGAAGTTAAGGAAGAAGAGGAAGTTATAGAAGAGAGAAGCTTTTCCTCTTTAGAAGAAGCTTTTAAGGAAAATAACAGAGTTAATGTGGTCATAATGGGGATGGAGGATGTTAGAGCTGATACCATACTATTTTTATCTTTTCATTTGAATAAGAAGGATGCTTATGTTATTTCTATACCAAGGGATACCTATATATACAGAAAGGGTTATGAGCTGGCAGAACAGAGAAAAATAAATGCCATATATGAAAGCCATGGGGCTGATGGGATGAAGCAAGCAGTATCCTATATATTCCATGGTGTTCCTATTCACCATTATGTGGTTTTAGATTATGAAGGGGTAAAGAAAATTGTAGACTCTTTAGGAGGAGTAGAAGTAGTGGTCCCCTTTGATATGAAGTATGAGGACCTTTCAGCAAAGCCTCCTTTACGCATTAATTTAAAGGCTGGAAGGCAAGTGTTAGATGGAGAAAAGGCATTACAATTTTTAAGGTATAGAAAGGGCTATATAGAAGGAGATTTAGGCAGGATAAAAGCTCAGCAGGAGTTTCTTAAAGCCTTTGTAAAGAAGGCCTTATCTTTCCGTCTGCCAGTTGTAATAAAAAATGTATATGAATATGTGGAGACGGATATAAGCCTATTTGAAGCCCTATACTATGGAACAAAAATGCTCAACATAAAAGCAGAAGATATAAAATTTAGCATATTGCCAGGGCAAGCTGAATTTAGAAGCTATGGTGGGAAGCTTTTATCTTATTTCATATACAACTCACAGGAAAGCAAAAAAATCATAGAAGAAATATATAATGTGGAGGCAAAAAATTAACCCCCTATTTGGGGGTTAAATAGCTTCTTTTTTGTCTGCCTCCAGTAAGCTTTCTCCTATCTTATATACGTTTCCAGCTCCCATAGTAACAACTACATCGCCTTTTTTAGCGTTGTTTAAAATGTAATCCTCTATACTTTCAAAAGAAGAAATATATTGAGCATCTACCCCATTATCTATTAAGGCTTTTACTAAATCGGTAGAATGGACAATTCCATTATCCTTCTCTCTAGCTCCATATATATCTGGTACAATTACCTTATCTGCCTGAGAAAAAGATTTAGCAAATTCCTTTAAAAGCATTTTTGTTCTGGTGTAGGTATGAGGTTGGAAAATACACCAAATTGTACTGTTAGTACTCTTTCTTAAAGCGCTTAATGAGGCTTTTATTTCAGTAGGATGATGGGCATAATCGTCTATTATTCTTATGCCCTTTACATATCCCTTCAATTCTAACCTTCTGTGGGTTCCTTTAAAGGTTTCAAAACCAGTTATGATAGTTTCTATAGGTATGTCTAGTATATCAGCAACAGCAATACTAGCTAAAGCATTATAGATATTGTGAACACCCATTACCTTCAATTTAACAGGGTATAGGGCTTCACGCTTTCTATTTAACATGAACATAGGATAACCATTAGAATCAAAGGAGATATTTTCAGCAGAGTAATCTGCCCTTTCATTAATTCCAAAGGTGACAATGTTAGCTTTTGTATTTTCTATTACCTTTCTTGCATTTTTATCATCTATGTTTATGACTATATAACCAGAGGAAACAACATTGTTAGCATATTGTATGAATGTATCTACAATATGCTCAATATTTTTATAATAGTCTAAATGTTCTTCTTCCATATTTAGTATTATAGCTATATTTGGGAAGTACTTTGTAATGTTTCCCTTGTATTCACAGGCTTCAGTAAGCAGTATATCATTGTTACCTAATCTTACATTTCCACCAATTTCATCTAATTGGCCCCCAAGTAATATGGTAGGATCTTTAGATGATTTGCTTAATATGGTAGCTAGCATACTAGTGGTGGTGGTTTTTCCGTGGGTACCAGAAACTGCAATAGAGTTTTTGTAATTTCTCATTAATGCTCCAAGGAAAGTTGCCCTATCTACTGTAGTTATATTCCTATCAATAGCTTCCAATAGTTCCTCATTGTCCTTTGAAATAGCATCCGTATATATGACTAGTTCAGCATCCTTAATGTTTTCCTTACTATGACCTATGTATATCTCAGCCCCTAAGGTTCTCAACTTGTCTACTGTTGGGCTGTTATCCATATCAGAACCAGAAACTTTATAGCCTTTTGATAAAAGGATTTCTGCTAAACCACTCATACTGACTCCGCCAATTCCTATAAGGTGTATGTGCTTGTACTTATGCTCATCTATAGAAAATATAAACATATATTTACCTCCTGTATTCAGATTCAAGGCCTTATTCAATATTAATTATTGCCAATATGTATTAATATTATCTTATTTAAAAGAAACTTTTTTGCCACTAACTGATTATATCATATTATTTTTTTTATAAAAAGGCAATAGATTGGGCTTTTAATGTTTGGTAACGTGAATATAAAATGGAAATTTTACAAAAAAAAATACAAGAAAGAGTATATGTATTATGAATTTACAAAAAATATAGAACTTTAAAAATAAAGAAGGATTTTTCAAAAATACATAGAATATAAAAAGTATTTAGATATACATATTTGGACTTCTAGGAAGGTGGTGAGTTATCAGTGCAAGTTACAGATGTAAAAATAAGAAAGATTACTGATGAAGGCAAGATGAAAGCAATAGTCTCAGTTACCTTAGACAATGAGTTTGTTGTACATGATATAAAAATAATCGATGGTCAAAATGGTTTATTTATAGCTATGCCTAGCAGGAAGATGTCAGATGGAGAATTCAGAGACATAGCACATCCTATTAACTCTGAAACTAGAAAGAAGATTCAAGATGCAATATTAGAAGAATATGAAAAGGCATTAATGGGGAATAACTAAGGACCGTAAAGGTCCTTTTTACTTTTCCTTTAAAAATGATAAAAATAGTATTATAATTTAAGTTGAGGATTTTCTTATTGGATATGTTATATAAATAGGTTAAAATATTATTTGGTATATAAATATAAAAGAGGTGTTTGTATGGATATATCAATTATTCTAGCAGCAGGCGAAGGTACCAGGATGAAATCCAATACCCCTAAGGTGCTACATAAGATATGTGGTAAAGCCCTATTAGATTATGTAATTGAAGCTAGCAAAAGTGCTGGTGTAAAAGAAAACTATGTCATAGTAGGCCATGGTGGAGATAAAGTTAGGGAGTATTTTAAAGATACGGATGTAATATTTAGGAATCAGCCTATAGGAGAAGAATATCCTTATGGAACTGGCTATGCAGTTATGCAAGCAATTGATAGTATAGAAGATGATAGTAATGTGGTAATCCTATATGGAGACACTCCATTGATAACTGGTGATACAATAAAGCAACTATTGGATTACCATAAAAATATGGGTAATCATGCTACAGTATTGACTGCTCATGTAGAGGAGCCTACTGGCTATGGAAGAATAGTAAGAGATGAAAACAATAGGATATTAAAAATAGTAGAACATAAAGATGCTAACGAAGAAGAGCTAAATATAAAAGAAATCAATTCAGGTATATATTGTTTTAAAGGCAAAGAGTTAAAATATGCCCTTGGAAAGATTGATAATAATAATTCTCAAGGGGAATATTATATAACGGATGTAATTAAAATTCTAAAGGATGAAGGCTATAGAGTAGATGCATACAAGCTAGAGGATTCAACAGAAATATATGGTATAAACTCTAGGGTACAATTGGCTTTTTGCGATAGGCTTATGAGAAATAGGATAAACCGCTTCCATATGGAAAATGGAGTAACTATAATTAATCCAGAAAATACATATATAGAGGCTGAAGTTAAGATTGGAAGGGATAGTATAATATATCCTGGAGTTTTTCTAAAGGGGAAAACAGTTATAGGAGAAGAATGTGTAATTAGAGAGAATACAGTTGTTGAGGATAGTCAAATTGGCAACAATGTGATTATAATTTCTTCTACTATTGAAGAAAGTACTGTTGGTGATGGCTGTAGGATTGGGCCTTATGCCCATTTGCGTCCCAATAGCCATTTAGGGAAGAATTTAAGGATTGGAAATTTTGTAGAAGTTAAAAATTCTACTGTAGGAGACAATTCTAAAGCAGGACATTTAGCATATATTGGAGATGCGGATGTAGGAAAAAATGTAAATATAGGCTGTGGAGTTGTTTTTGTCAACTATGATGGTAAAAATAAACATCGAACAGTAGTAGAAGATAACGCCTTTATAGGCAGCAATGCCAATCTAGTGGCACCTGTAGTTGTTAAGGAGCATGGATATGTAGCTGCAGGTTCTACAATAACTGAAGAAGTAGAAGAAGGGACACTGGCCATTGCTCGGGCAAAACAAGTAAATAAAAGAGGCTGGGTAAACAAAATGAATTTAAAAAAGGACAAATAAGCAAATAGGAGGAATAAAGGTGTTAGATAAAGGTCAAATTAAACTGTTTTCAGGAAATGCCCATAGAGAATTAGCTGAAGCTATATGTAAGGAATTAAATGTACCTTGTGGTAATTGTGAAGTTGGGAAATTTAGCGATGGAGAAATATTTGTAAATATTGCGGAAACTGTAAGGGGTTGTGATGTATTTATAATTCAACCTACATCCTCTCCAGTAAATGATAATTTAATGGAAGCTTTAATACTAATAGATGCATTAAAGAGAGCTTCAGCTGGAAGGATTAATGCTGTAATTCCATATTATGGCTATGCAAGGCAGGATAGAAAGACTAAGGCTAGAGAGCCTATTACTGCTAAGCTGGTTGCTAACTTGTTAACAGAAGCTGGTACAGATAGAGTAATAAGTATGGATTTACATGCAGGCCAAATACAAGGATATTTTGATATACCTGTGGACCATCTATCAGGAATACCAATTTTAGCAGATTATTTTAAAGATATGATAGATGAAGATACTGTTATTGTATCTCCTGATATAGGAGGAGTAGTTAGGGCTAGAAACTTTGCTAATATATTAGACTTGCCTATAGCTATAATTGAGAAGAGAAGGCCAAAAGCTAATGTGTCTGAAGTTATGAATGTAATAGGAGATATCCAAGATAAAAATGTTATCTTGGTAGACGATATAGTTGATACAGCAGGCACTATTACTAAAGCTGCTCAAGTGTTAAAAGAATTTGGAGCTAAAAAGGTGTATGCTTGTGCAACCCATGCGGTTCTATCTGGTCCTGCTGTTGAAAGAATAGATAATTCCGTTATAGAGAAATTTGTAGTTACAGATACTATACCTTTACCTGCTGAAAAGAAAATCGATAAAATAGAAGTAGTAAGCGTAGCTCCAATATTTGCTGAGGCCATTAGAAGGATCCATTTAGAAGAATCTGTAAGTATCCTTTTTGATTAATTAGGAGTGATAGATTGTTTGCGGTTGTAGGACTAGGAAATCCAGGAAAAGAATATGAAGGAACTAGACATAATGTAGGCTTTGATGTTATAGATTTATTGGCTGATAGAAATGACATAAAAATCAATAAGATTAAATTTAAATCTATTTATGGGGAAGGTAAAATTGGAGATAATAAGGTTATACTATTAAAACCTCAAACTTACATGAATAATAGTGGAATGGCGGTGTTGGAGCTATATAACTTCTATAAACTGCCCTTAGAGAATATAATAGTTGTAGTAGATGATATAGATATACAATTTGCTACCATTAGGATAAGGGCTAAAGGTAGTGCTGGAACTCACAATGGCTTAAAGTCTATTATATACCACTTACAATCTGAAAAATTCCCAAGAGTTAAGATTGGAATTGGACAGAAAAGAGAAGGCCAGGATTTGGCGGCTTTCGTTTTAAGTAGATTTAAGCAGGATGAAAGGGATAAGATAGAATCAGCCATTGAGGAAGCAGCTTTAGCTGTGGAGACTATCATAAAAGATGGCATTGAAAGGGCCATGAATCAATTTAATTCAAAAGGTAAGAAAGCCCAGGAGTAAACTCCTGGGCTTAAGGTCTTATTCAAGGAGAGTTGGTAAAATGCTCAACATGTTAATCGATCCATTAAAAAACATGCTTTCTTATAATAAGTTAATAGAAGATATAAAGGACTTTAAAAGCCCTATAGCCATATCGGGTCTTATGGATGAAAATATTGGGCATATAGCTTATGCTTTAAATCAGCATACTAATAAAGCCCTATTGTTAATTGTACATAGTGAAGCAAAGGCTAAGAAGATATATGATGACATTAAAAACTTTGATGAGAGTGTAGTTGAACTTTTACCTGATAAGGAAATAATCTTCTATAAAGTAGATGCTATTAGTTCTGAAAGGTCTATAGAACGCTTAAGGGTTCTTTCCCGCCTAGTCAAAGGGGAGCCAATAATTGTGGTGACCCATATAGATGCAGTTTTAAACAAATTTATTGTTCCTGATATATTTAGAGAACATTCACTACATCTAAAGCAGGATGACATAGTGGATTTAGAGGACTTAAGCCAAAAGCTCATATTATCAGGCTATAAAAGGGAAAGTATGGTAGAGGCAGTAGGTCAGTTTAGTATAAGAGGTGGGATAATAGATTTTTTCCCTCCTAATAGTGAACATCCTTATAGGATTGAATTATTTGGAGATGAAATTGATTCCATTCGTACCTTTGATGTGGAAAGTCAAAGGTCTATTGATAGGGTCCAAGGAGTATATATACCTCCAGTTAAGGAAATATTGATTACCCAGGACTATAAAAGAAACATTATTGAAAATATGAAGAAAGAACTAGATACGATACTTAAAAATGAAAAGCTAGACCCTAAAATTAAAGAAAATTTAGAAGATAAATTTGGAGAATATATTGGGGAAATTGAGGAAAACATATATATATCCAATATGGATATGGTTATACCCTATATACCTGACAAGTATATTACAAATATTTTAGACTATTTTAATAAGAATAGCCTAGTACTTATAGACGAGCCTAATAGGATAGAAGAAAGAGCAGAAAATCTAAGAGAACAGTTCCTTATGAGATATTCTGATGTATTAGAGGTAGGAGAAGTCCTTCCCGGCCATAAAGATATAAACTATGAATATGAAACCTTGATAGAGAAAATTAAGACAAGGCTTTGCATACTAAATACCGCAATTACAAAAGTTAGTAAAAAAATTGAGCCTGTATCACTTATAAAATTTACTACCAAATCCATGCAGTCCTTCCACAATAATATGGAGCTATTCAGTAAAGAATTAAATTATTATAAATACAGAGGCTATAAGGTAATTATATTTTCTGGCAGCGAAGATAGGGGTAAAGGTCTCCGTTCTACCCTGATGGATTTGGATATTATATGTGAATATTCTGACAATCTTAATAGAGAAATTAAAACTAGTCAAGTATTCATAGTTCCTGGTAGCATACAAGGGGGCTTTGAATATCCAGATATTAAGTTGGCAGTAATTGGCCATAAGGACATATACGGTTCTATCAAAGAGGCTAGGAAGGTTAAGAAAAAGACTAGCAAGGCTACTGTAAGCTTTTCCGATTTAAAAATAGGAGATTATGTAGTCCACGAAAATCATGGAATTGGTCAGTATGCTGGAGTGGAGCAGCTAAACATTCAGGGAGTAGTGAAAGATTATCTGGTTATTAAGTATAAGGGCAATGATAAGCTTTATGTTCCCATAGAACAAATGAATTTAATACAAAAATATATTGGGGGAGAAGCAGCAAAGCCTAAAATTAACAGACTTAGCAGTCCTGAGTGGGCTAGAGTAAAGCAGAGGGCTAAAAAGGCAGTAGAGGATATGGCTAAGGATTTATTAGAGCTATATGCAAAAAGAGAAACTGTTAAAGGCTTTGCTTTTTCTAAAGATACTATATGGCAGAAGCAGTTTGAAGATGCCTTTCCCTACGAGGAAACCGAAGCCCAACTAAGAAGCATTGAAGAGATTAAAAGGGATATGGAAAAGCCAAGGCCCATGGATAGGCTTTTGTGTGGAGATGTAGGCTATGGAAAGACAGAAGTGGCCTTAAGGGCTGCCTTTAAAGCTATAATGGATGGTAAGCAAGTAGCCTTTTTAGTTCCAACTACTATACTGGCTCAGCAACATTATAATACTATAGTAGAAAGATTTAGTAATTTTCCAGTAAATGTGGAGGTTTTAAGTAGATTTAAAAGCCCAAAAGAGCAAAAGAGTATAGTAGAAAGACTTGGAAAAGGGTTAGTAGATATAGTTGTAGGGACTCATAGGCTCCTTTCTAAAGATGTGAAATTTAAAGATTTAGGACTTCTTATAATAGATGAGGAGCAAAGATTTGGAGTAAAACATAAGGAAGCCTTAAAGAAGATGAAAGAAAATGTGGACGTGCTAACCCTTACAGCTACACCTATACCTAGGACCCTTCATATGTCTTTAATTGGAGTTAGGGATATGAGTATAATTGATGAACCACCTGGCCATAGATATCCTGTGGAGACCTATGTGGTAGAGTTTAATGAATTGTTAATAAGAGAAGCTATATTGAAGGAATTAAATAGAGGAGGGCAAGTCTATTTCGTTTACAATAGGATTGAGAATATTGACAAGATAGCAGCCCAATTGAAAAAGTTAGTGCCAGAGGCGAACATTGTAATAGCCCATGGGCAGATGGGTGAAAAAGAGTTGGAAAAAATAATGATGGATTTTATATCTCAAAAATACAATGTTTTAGTATGTACCACTATTATTGAAACAGGGCTAGATATACCTAATGTGAATACTATAATAGTTTATGATGCAGATAAAATGGGACTTTCCCAGCTATATCAATTAAGAGGTAGGGTTGGTAGGACTAATAGGATTGCCTATGCTTATTTTACCTATGAGAAGGATAAAGTTTTGACGGAAGTGGCAGAAAAAAGGCTGAAGGCTATAAAAGATTTTACTGAATTTGGCTCTGGCTTTAAAGTTGCTATGAGGGATTTAGAAATAAGAGGAACTGGTAACCTTTTAGGAGTAGAACAGCATGGCCACATAGAAACTATAGGTTATGACCTTTATGTAAAATTCTTAAATCAGGCCATAAAGAAATTGAAAGGAGAAGAAATAAAAGAAACTGTTGATACAACTATTGATTTATCAGTAGATGGTTACATTCCTTCAAAATATATTGAAGATGAAGAACAGAAGATTGAAGTCTATAAGAAGATTGCTGCTGTTAAAGAAAAAGAGGATTACAGTGAGTTAGTAGATGAATTGGTAGATAGGTTTGGAGACATACCTAAGGAAGTTGAGAATCTATTAGATATTTCTTATATTAAGAATAATGCAGGAGATTATTACATTCAAAATATTACACAAGCTAATAGGGTGATTACTTTAGAATTTAGTTCTGCGAAACATATTACACCAGATTTAATCCACTATCTATCTGAGAAGTATGGCAAGGCAATTGGTTTTGATTTATCTAAGACTCCTTCCTTTAGTTATAGATATAGAAAAGATCTCTTAAATGAATTAAAGGATATAATAGACAATATTAGAAGCTTTTACAATAAGAAGTAATGTATATGGTTATTGTAAAACCTGCCGAAATTGGAAATATAATGTATTTATGTTAATGTAAATACTTTAACTTATTACCATAAATGTATAAAAAATTCCTATTGGTAAAATAATAAAGACACAATATATTTTAAGGAGGGACAGAATGAAAGCGACTGGTATAGTTAGACGTATAGATGATTTGGGCAGGGTCGTAATACCTAAAGAGATTAGAAGAACTTTAAGAATTAGAGAAGGAGATCCATTAGAAATTTTTACTGATAGAGAAGGAGAAGTTATACTTAAAAAATATTCTCCCATTGGGGAGTTAAATGAATTTGCTGAAGAGTATTGCGAGGCATTATATGAAACCACTAAGCATATTGTTATAATAACTGATAGGGATCATATTATTGCTATAGCTGGAGGCTCTAAAAAACAATACTTAGATAAGAGAATAAGTCCCGAATTAGAAAAGATAATGGAAGGCAGAAGTATTTACATGACTAATGAACAAAACAAACCTATAAGGATATTCTATGAAGATGAAAATCCAGAAGAGTATACAGCCCAAATAATAGTACCAATAATCATGCAGGGAGATCCAATTGGCAGTGTGATCCTCCTATCTAAGGAGCCAGATGTAACAGTAGGAGAAATAGAGGTAAAACTACTTGAAACTGCTGCTGGCTTTTTATCTAAACAGATGGAAAATTAGCCTACCAGAATTGGTAGGTTAAATTATTTATAAGAAGTTTAAGTATTATAATTTTATTGCCTATGTTATAAACCCATGTTGAAATAAATATATTTTTGATATAATAATTTTAGTTTTGATTAAAATTAGGGGGAAATTTCATGGCAAGAAACAACTATTTAAAAGGAGCTGCTATTTTAGGAATTGCAGGTGTTATTGTCAAAATACTTGGAGCCTTTTATAGAATACCTTTAAGCAACATAATCAAGACGGAAGGAATGGGCTATTATCAGACAGCCTATCCTTTATACGTCCTGTTGCTTACAGTATCTACAGCAGGCTTTCCAGTGGCCATTGCAAAGTTGGTGTCAGAAAAAAGAGCCCTAGGAGATTATAGGGGGGCTTATAAAGTATTTAAAGTAGCTTTTATTAGCCTTTTTATGGCTGGCTTAATTACATCCTTAGTTGTATTTTTTAATGCTGGCAGTATTGTAAAATTCTTAGGAAATGAAAATGCATATTATTCTCTCCTTGCACTAAGCCCAGCTTTATTTTTTGTTCCTATAATGTCGGCCTTTAGAGGCTTTTTTCAAGGCAGGCAGTATATGGTTCCTACAGCTCTATCTCAAATAGCTGAACAGTTTTTTAGAGTTGTAATTGGACTTGTTCTTACTTTAGTTTTATTGGATAGAGGAACAGCTGTGGCGGCAGGCGGGGCTTCCTCTGGAGGTTCCATAGGAGCTTTTGCAGGGACCCTGGTTATGATAGCTATTTATCTTAAAAATAGAAAAGAGATTAAAAATGAAATGGAAACTACTACTTTATATGAGGAAGAAGCAGTTTCTAAGATTATAAGAGATTTACTTGTGATAGCAGTACCAATAACCATAGGGGCAGCAATTGTTCCTATAATCAACACTATAGATACCTTTCTTGTACTTAAAAGGTTGCAAAGCATAGGTTATACAGAATTGGAGGCTAATAGCTTATATGGTCAGCTTACAGGGCTAGCTCAAACTTTAGTGAATTTGCCGCAAGTTTTTTCTCAAGCTTTGGCTGTTAGCTTGGTGCCAGCCATATCTGAGGCTAATGCTAGAAGGAAATTCCATGACATTAGAAATATAACAGCTTCAGGTATTAGGATTACATTACTTATAGGACTACCTTGTGGTTTTGGACTCTTTATACTGGCAACGCCTATTATAAACCTTTTATATTATAGGAATACACTAGAAACCATACAGAGTACAGGGCAAATACTTTCTATACTCTCCTTTGGAGTCATATTTTTGACCTTGGTCCAATCCTTGACTGCTATATTGCAAGGTTTAGGTAAACCCTTTGTATCTGTTAAGAACTTGTTCATTGGTGCTATTGTAAAGGTTATCCTTACCTATACATTAACTGGCATAAAAGCCATAAACATAAGGGGAGCAGCAATAAGTACTGTATCTGCCTATTTAATTGCTAGCCTATTGAATTTAATAAGTGTGAGAAGGTATACTAGGATAAAATTAAATGTAAAGGACACATTTATAAAGCCTATAATAGCTACTTTAGGCATGACAATTGCTGCCAGACTGACTTATTTAAGCATGTTAAACTTCCTAGAGGATAGATTAGCTACTATAGGGGCTATAATAATAGCAGTTGGAGTTTATGGTCTATTACTGTTAGTAACTAAAACTTTGACTTATGATGATTTTAGCCTACTTCCAAAAGGAGATAAGATAGCTGATAAATTAGTAAGGTTAAAACTAATTAATAGATAAAATCATAAAAAGCAAAGGAGTAATACTATGGCTAAGATAAACATTTTAGGCTTAGGTCCTGGAGATGTAGACTCCTTAACCATTGGGGTTGTTGATAAGATAAATAGTGGAGTTAAAAATTATTTAAGAACGGAAAAACATCCTACAATTAAATATTTTAAGGACAATAATATTCCTTATGAAGCCTATGACTATATTTATGAACAGGAAGATGATTTCTTAAATGTATATGAAAAGATAGTTGAAGATTTAATAGAAAAAGCAAGGGAATATGATGAGATCAATTATTTAGTGCCAGGAAATCCATTAGTAGCTGAGAAAACAGTAGAACTTTTATTGAAAAAGGAAGGTCCAGGCTTGGAAATGGAAATTTTTACTGGCATGAGTTTTATAGACCCGGTTGTCCAGTTGGTAAAGAGGGATCCTATAAACGGTTTAAAAATACTAGATGGCACCACTTTGCAGATAAATAATTTAGATATCAATATTGATTGCTTGATTGTACAAGTCTACAATAATAGGATTGCATCTAATGTAAAGCTACTATTGGCCGATGTTTATGGAGATGAGTATGAAATTTACGTTGTAAATAGGGCCGGTATAAAGGAAAAGGAACAGCTGCTTAAAATTCCCGTATTCCAATTAGACAGAATCCATACTATAGATTCCCTTACAAGTATATATGTGCCTAAATTGGATAAAATAATTAAAAAAGTTTATAATATTGACGATATAATAGATACAACCAGGATACTTAGAAGCAAGGATGGTTGTCCTTGGGATATGAAACAAACCCATAAATCTATAAGGGAGTGTGTAATTGAGGAAGCCTATGAAGTAGTAGATGCTATTGATAAAGAGGATATAGATAGTTTAGTGGAAGAACTAGGGGATTTACTGTTTCAAGTAATATTCCATTGTCAGATAGGTTACGAAGAAGGAGAGTTTAATCTACTAGATGTTACAACTGCTTTAAATAATAAGCTAATCCATAGACATCCTCACGTTTTTGCTCAAAAAAAAGTAGAAAAATCTGAAGAAGTAGTATATAATTGGAATGAGTTGAAATATAAGGATAGACACATTTCAAGCTATACAGACAGATTAAAAGATATGCCAAGGCTACCTTCACTGATGAGAAGCTTCAAAGTGCAAGAAAGAGCTGCAGAAATTGGCTTTGATTGGGACCATGTGGAAGGAGCCCTTGAAAAAGTTAAGGAAGAGTATTATGAAGTAATAGAAAGTATTAGAAGCTTAAAAGGTGGTGATGTGGAAAAAGTAGAGGAGGAGCTAGGAGATTTACTATTTGCTGTGGTTAATGTGTGTAGATTTGTAAAAGTAAATCCTGAAGTAGCCTTGAATAAAACTGTAAATAAATTTATAGACAGATTTGAAAAAATGGAAGAATACAGCAATAAAATGGGAAAAAAACTAGAAGAAATGACTCTTGAAGAAATGGATAAGCTTTGGGATAAAGCAAAACAGGATAAATATTGATTATTTCGCAAAATTACAGTATAATAAGAAGGATTTTTGTAATTAATATAGAATAACTATAAGAAAAATTAATATCTTTTAAAGGAGGAATTTATAATGAATAAAGCTGAACTAGTTGCTAGTATGGCAGAAAAATCGAATATGACTAAAAAGGATGCAGAGATTGCATTAAATGCCTTTATAGAAACAGTAACTGAAGCTTTGGCAAAAGGAGACAAAGTACAATTAGTAGGCTTTGGAACTTTTGAAGTAAGAGATAGAAAAGCCAGAGAGGGAAGAAACCCAAGAAATCCAGAAGAAGTTATCCATATTCCAGCATCAAAAGCACCTGTATTTAAAGCTGGTAAAGGCTTAAAAGATGCTGTTAACAAATAGTTATACACAAAAATTATATGATTAAGTGTGGATAATTATTACTTACTTATAGAAAAAATCAGGTCACTGACCTGGTTTTTTTTATATTAATAAGCAATATGGGAGATGATAGCTTGAGACTGGACAAGTTTTTGAAAAATTCAAGGATAATTAAGAGAAGAACAGTTGCAAAAGAAGCCTGTATCCAGGGAAGAGTGCAGATAAATGATAAGGTAGCTAAGCCAGGAGATGAAGTTAAAATAGGTGATATTATAACTGTAGATTTAGGTTCTAATATTTTAAAAGTAAGAGTATTGGATGTAAGGGATGATGTTAAGAAGGAGCAAGCACAAGAATTATATGAATATATTGAATAAGGGCTTTGTTCTAAAAGCCCTTTTTTTTTCATAATAATAGATTAACGAAAGTAGTAGGAGGTGGCTTAGTGTGACCGAAGGAAATATTAAATTTAAAAATCAAAACATATTGCTAGAGGATAGGAATAGGCTTACCATAACTGGAGTAGAGCATGTGGGAAGCTTTAATGATAATACTATTACATTAAAGACTATAAAAGGGGCCATGATAATCAAAGGAGAAAACTTAAATGTAGATAAGCTAAATTTAGATGATGGCAATGTAAAAATAAGTGGAATTATAAACGGCATCAATTATGTGGATAAAGATTCAAACTCAAGGGGCAACCTTATAGGCAAAATATTTAAATAATATAGGGTGTTTGATATGGCTGCAGACATAAAAGTAGAATTTTATATTTTCTTAAATTCCTTTTATGCAGGTTTAATAGCGGGACTAATTTTTGACTTGTATAGGCTTATAAGATATTTTTTCAAACCCAGGAAGCTTGTTACTCTAATCGAAGATTTATTGTTCTGGATAGGTATAGGTTTAATATTCTTTTATATTATCAATAAAAGTAATTGGGGACAGTTAAGAGGCTATATATTTATTGGCTTTTTCTTAGGTGGACTTGCATACTTAAAGCTTTTAAGCAAAGTGCTTTTTCCCTTATTCATAAAGTTATTTAATAGGCTTGGCCTTATATTAAGAGGAATAATTTATATACTTAAATTACCCTTTGTTAAAGTAAAGAAGATAATATCACCTGGTATAAGAAAAATAAGGAAAGCAAAAAGGGTACCTAAGGAAGCAGCTAGTGAAATTAGAAGATTGAGAAGAATTATTTCCAAAAAAAAATGAAGGATTTTTAGAAACTATATAGAATATTATACTGGGTGATGTAATAATGAAGAGGAGAAGGAAAAAGAAAGGTTTTAGACTAAAGCACTTTATACTTTTACTTATTGCTTTTTATTTAGGGAGAACCTTAATCTCCCAAAGCATTTATATGAGGGAGCTTAAGAAGATAAAATTAAAGGAAGAACAAGAAATAGCCAGATTAGAGAAAGAGATTGAACAGCTGCAGGAGGAAATTGAAAAGAGGGGTTCCTTAGAATTTATAGAAAAGGTTGCAAGGGAAGAATTAAATTTAGTTAAACCTAGAGAAATCATATACATTGACATTAATAAGCAAAAGGATAATAAGCCCTTTAAAGAATTCAACAAATAGTATAATTTATTGACAATGATGGTATTCTAATATATACTTTATAAAGAAATATTATTTTGTAAGGAGGAATTGTTTATTTATGCCCATAACTGTTGGAAAAGTAGTTGAGGGCACAGTCACAGGTATTACAGATTTTGGAGCTTTTGTCCAGCTGCCTGGTGGTAAAAGCGGACTGGTCCATATATCTGAAATATCTGATGATTATGTAAAAAGAGTAGCCGACTACTTAAGAAAAGACCAGAAAGTAAAAGTTAAAATTCTATCCATATCCCAGGATGGTAAAGTAAGTCTTTCCATTAGACAAGCTAAACCTAAATCTAGTAATCCTATAGAAATCGATTGGAATAGGAATGATGAGAAACAAAGAAATATGTCCTTCGAGGATAAGCTATCTAAATTCCTTAGGGAAAGTAGCGAAAAACAGGATATGCTTAAGATGAGAGAAAGCAGGAGAGGTTTTAGTGGCAGGAACAGGGGGCGAAATATGGGCTTTTAGGCAATAATAGTATATATTATTAATAGGATGCTATTTGGGACTTCGTTGATATAAAAAATCAATGAAGTCTTTTTTGTTTTTTTGGAATAAAAGCTTAACATTAAGTTAAAGGAAGGCTTGTATTAAATTAGAAAATCAATAAATATGCTATTTATTAGTTTTTATACAAGAATATACATTAAAAGTATTTGCTTTTCCTTATGATTTTTTTATTGATATTTACAGCTTTTAAAGTTAAAGTTTTCTCACTTTAGATGAAAGAAAGGGAGGCTTTTTAAATGGTTTATGTCTAAATTTTCTTCTTTTCTATCAAGAAGGATTGACAAAATATTTTTACTTCCTCTGCTAATATATTTTGAAAAGAAGGATAAGGGGGAATTGGGATGTTAGATACTAGCTATATTACTCTAAAGGATAAAAAAGAGAGAAGGCAGATTAGTTTAAATTGGAAGTTCCTTCTACTAGGAATCCTAACCTTTTTTATTAGTAGAGCCAGTGTTGTAGATAAGCTTACTCCTTTTGGTATAGCTTTTATTTCTAGTTATCTATTAGCTGGTAAGTATAATTGGTATATTATGCCGGCTGCCATATTAGGTATATTGTCCTTTCATGGCATTGGGGGGATAGATTATATAATTTCCATAGTGTTAATTGGTATCACCTATAGATTTGTAAACAGGGACAAGCTTACTACCATTAAGTCTTCAATTATAACTGCCATGCTCTTTATGGCAGTAAAGCTAGCAAATATAGCCCTAGTGGGTACTATATTCGTATACGATTTATTACTTTCTGTCTTTGAGGGCTTAATAGTATTTACCCTATCCTATATGTTTTCTTATGGCATATTTTTAGATACTAATGAGAAAGTTGGGCCTAATGAAAAGATAATATCTGTATTCATAACTTTAGCTATAGGCTTATCTGGGCTTCAAACTGCCTCTATCTATGGAATAGCTCTTAAAAATATAATCTCCATATTGACAATTTTGTATTTAGGATATAGAGAAGGAATTTTTATTGGAAGTACAGTTGGCATAACTTTAGGAGTCATATCCTATATGTCTCAACCTGAAATGCCTTTTATATTAGCAATATATGGTTTGGCTGGTTTGCTTACTGGTATATTCAAAGAGTTAGGTAAGGCTGGTTCTGTATTAGGATTTTTATTGGGGAATGCTATTGTCAGCTTTTATATAAATGGTTATGGTATAAGTTTTATAAATTTAAGAGAACTCCTAGTGGCCATAGGTATTTTTTCAATTACATATAAATATTTAGATGGCTGGCTAGGAGACTATATAGATGCTATTACTAATAGGAGTAAAGAAAGGGCCCATTCCCATATAAAAGATCAGATAACCATAGATAAGTTAAATGAACTAGCAGAAGTCTTTAATGAATTGGGACAAACTTTTAGAAAAGCCGTAGAGGACGCTCAAGGCTATGATGCCATAGAAGTATATGGAATAATAGACAATCTAGCCAATAGTATTTGCCAAAACTGTAGTCTAAGGACATTTTGCTGGGAAGAAAAATTCTATACCACATACCATTCTATGTTTAAGATAATAAGCCTTATGGAAGAAAACATACCAATAGATGACCACACCCTTCCTAATTTTATTAAGGAGTATTGTGCCAATAGAAAAGGAGTAGTAGAAGAATTAGAAGAGCAGTTTGAAAAATTAAAACTTAACAGCATGTGGAAGGAAAAGATAAGTGAAAATAGGCTTTTGGTAGCTGAACAATTGGAAGAGATATCTAAGATAATGAAAGAAATGGCAAAGAACATATATATAAATCCAACCTTTAAAAAGGATGTGGAGGAACTCTTACTGGAAGAGTTAAGAAAAAATAAGGTAGATGTGGTAGATGTAATAGCCTTTGAATTGGAAAAGGATAATATAGAAATCCATGTAGAAGTTGATAATGTATATAAAGATGAAAATAGGTACGATCGAGTGAAAAAAATAGTGTCAGATGTTTTAGGTCTTCCTCTTAAGGGGGAATTCAATGTAAGTAAGCTTAATGATAAAAGGCAGAAATATAGATTTATTAAAGGTAGTAGATATAGTGCCCTAACAGAAGTGGTAGCTATGCCTAACCATATGAATAAAATATCTGGGGATAATTATACCTTTGGAGAAGGGGAAAACATATACTATTCTGCTATTAGCGATGGAATGGGAGTGGGCAAAAAAGCCCATAGTGAAAGCAATACAGCAATAAATCTTTTAGAAAAATTTATAGAAGCTAAATTTGATAAGGAGCTGGCTTTAAGGACTATTAATTCTATACTAATGTTAAGTTCTAACCATGAGATGTTTACAACCTTTGATATATCCCTAATTGATCTGTATACAGGAAAACTTCAGCTAGTTAAAACTGGAGCTCCAGCAACCTTCATAAAGAAAAAAGATCGAGTTGAAGTAGTAAATTCTCAATCCCTACCTGTAGGCATATTAAAAGATGTGGATTTTAATGTATATGAAGAGTATTTGGAAGATGGAGATATAATAATCATGGTGTCAGATGGAGTATTAGATGCCAATGAAGAGGTTGATAATTCAGAGCTATGGATGAAGGAGTTAATTTCTAGAATAAATAGTGTAAATCCAAGGATAATTGGAGAAAAGATATTAAAGGCTGCCAATGAAGCTTGCGCTTATGAACCTAAGGACGATATGACAGTAATGGTAACAAAAGTTTGGAAAACCATAAGTTAATTATCCAGTATATAATTCCATAAGTTGTCAATAATCCTTAAAAAACTAACAGGAGTGATGGTATGATAAGGCAGATTATAGTTGTATCAGATGGTAAGTCAAACAAAGGCCCAAATCCAGCAGAAATGGCAGCCTTAGCTCAGAGTAAAGGTATTAAAGTAAGTACCATAGGGATTATTGACAACTGTGATGAAGGAGCCATATTAGAACTTGAAAGTA
The DNA here is from genome assembly GCA_937967955.1 of uncultured Bacillota bacterium. Lineage (GTDB taxonomy): Bacteria > Bacillota > Clostridia > Tissierellales > Tepidimicrobiaceae > JAAYHX01. The sequence continues at coordinate 50,309 of CALBUB010000068.1, forward strand.
TTGCAGAAAAGGGAGGAGGAATATGTGAGTTAACAGATTTGGATAATCTATCTGAAACTTTAAGTAGAGTCACCGTCCAGTCTATCTATCAGACTATTGAAGAAGTAGTAAATAGTCAGCTAAAAACTATAATAGATGCAGAGTTAGAAGAAGTAAGGCCAGATTTAAGAGGGAAGATAATCAACATGATGGATAAAATAGGCAACGAAACTCCATTAAAATGCTTAATCCTTTTAGATACTAGTGGTAGTATGAGGGACAAGATTGAAGTAAGTAAAAAAAGCATCTATGAGCTTCTTTTATTCTTGGAAGAAAGGAAAGGAGAAAATCAAATTGGTGTTATTAGATATCCTAGCCTAAGGGGAGATTATGAATTGTTATGCGATTTTACTGACGATTTGAGCCAATTAAGAAGGCAGATAAGCCATATAGAAGTAGGTGGGATTACTCCAACAGGTAGTGCTATTGAGGGGGCTATAAGAGTATTTGAAGGAGATGATGAGGAATACTTGATAAAAGATTATGTAGTTTAGAAAAGCAAACTATAGTAGGAAAATGGAATAGAAGAAAGTATAAGTTAATAAAGGCCATAGGAGCAGGTAATTATGGTAGGGTGTATAAGGCCGTTGATGATAAAGGAAACATTCGAGCAATTAAGGTATCAGAGGATCTATTATCCATTACAAATGAATATAATGGAATGATGGAATTAAAAGGTAGCTCCTTTGTACCTACTGTTTATGATTTTGATGATTTTAAAGTCAACAATAGGACATACCATTTTATAGTCATGGATTTTATAGAGGGCTACAATTTAAGGAAAATAAGAGAAAAGACAGATTTAGGTATAAAGAAGATACTAAAAATAGGTATGATACTTGTCCGTATGCTGGAAAAGATAAGTCGCTTAGGATACAGGTATACAGATATAAAGCTGGATAATATAATAATTGATAAGGGAGGCAAACTATATATTGTAGATTTTGGAAGTCTAGTAAAAGACTCTATGCCTACTAAAGAGTATACTCCTGCTTACAATATAAACTCTTGGAATTTAAAATATAAACATAATCCCACATTAGCCTCCCTTTTTAGCATAACTATGGTTATGGTTTCCTTAATAAGTGGTAGAGAATATAATCCATTAAAATATGATTTAGAGCATATAATAAAAGATATAAATAACTTTTCTATCCATAATAGGATAAAAACTTTTTTGATAAAGGGGCTTACAGGTAAATTCCCCGATTATCATATTTACTCTAACTCATTAGCCTCAATCCTTGTTGAAAAAAACCGTAGTACATCTATTAGTATAATTGACTATTTGCTTATAATAAGCATAGTCAGTTTTGTTTTTGTGTTGCTTTTGGGGATAAAAGTTATTCTAACTTAGAGTAAATGTTGTATAATATACATAAGGTGATAAAATGAAGGAAAAAGTACTAGATGTTGTAAAAAAATATAAGCTAATTGAAGATGGGGATAATATACTAATAGGCCTTTCAGGTGGACCTGATTCTATGGCCTTACTTTTTGTTTTATTGGAAATTAAAGAGCAGATTCCCTTTAATATTTTCATTGCCCATGTAAACCACGGTGTAAGGGGTAAAGAAGCTTTAGAGGATGAAAAATTTGTAGAGGAACTGGCTAAAGGTTTAAAATTACCCTATTTTTCAAAGACTGTAAATATGGATGCATATGCCAGGGAGAAAAAGATTTCTTCAGAAGAGGCTGGTAGGGAATTAAGGTATGGTTTTTTTAGAGAGATACTTTCTAAAATTGGTGGAGGGAAAATAGCAGTGGCCCATAATAAAAATGATCAGGCTGAGACTTTACTAATGAGATTTTTAAGGGGCACTGGCTTAGATGGTTTGGTGGGAATGGAGTACAAAAAAGGAGATATAATTAGGCCTCTTTTGGGTATAGAAAGAAAGGAGATTGAAAACTACTTACATGAAAGAAATATAGAATACAGAATAGATAGAACTAATCTAGAGCCCATATATGGCAGGAATAAAATAAGGCTAAATTTGATACCTTATGTTGAAAAAAACTATAATCCTAATATAATTGATACCCTCTGGAGAATGTCAGAGGTCATGGCAATAGATAATGATTTTTTAGAAATGTGTTGTAAAGAAATTTATAACAATGTAGTGAAAAAAAGAACAAAGAATAGTATAATTTTAGATGGCAATGTCTTTGTTAGACAACATAGAAGTATGCAACATAGAATTATAAGAAACTGTCTTTTAGAAATAAATGGCCATCTACAAGGCTTTACATATAAGCACATTTCAGATGTGGTATTTTTGTTTTTAGACAAGGGGACAGGAAAGAGTATCCATTTGGCAAATAATATTATAGCCAAGACAAGCTATAATGATTTTATAATTGAAAGGAAAGAGGAAGAAGAGAAGAAGGAATTTATCCATCAGTTAAGGTTGAATAGCTTTACATATATAGAGGATATTGGTTTCGGCTTTCATGTGAAAGTAAAACCTATAGAGCAAGTGAAAAAAGTAAGTTTAAACAATAGGTATGTAAAATATTTTGATTATGATAAGGTAGTAGGAAATATATATGTAAGGAATAGGAAGAGTGGAGATAAATTTAGACCCTTTGGCATGAAGGGAAGCAAAAAGATAAAAGACTATTTTATTGATGAGAAGATACCTAAAGATGAGAGAGATAAGATTCCCCTTGTGGTTGATGATAAAAATATAATTTGGGTAGTAGGCTATAGAACTAGTGAACAGTATAAGATTACAAGGGATACTAAAAATGTATTAATAATTGAAGCTAAAAATCAGCATATTAAGGAGGTATAAAATTGGAGGATGTGATTAAAGAAATACTTGTAACAGAGGAAGAAATCCAGAAAAAGGTGAAGGAATTGGGAGAGCAGATAACAAGGGATTATCAGGGTAAGAATCTTATGTTAGTCGGAATACTAAAAGGTGCTGTAATGTTTTTGTCGGATTTAGCTAAAAATATCCGCATGCCTGTTATGATAGACTTTATGGCTGTTTCTAGCTATGGAAATTCAACAGAGTCATCTGGTATAGTAAGGATTGTTAAGGATTTAGATTGTAGTGTACACGACAAAGACATATTGATAGTTGAAGATATAATAGATACTGGCCTTACCCTATCCTATCTTACTGACAATCTAAAAAAGAGAAAGGCAAAAAGTGTTAAGATCGTTACACTTCTTGATAAGCCAGAAAGAAGAAAAGTGGAAGTTCCAGTAGATTATGTGGGTTTTGTTATTCCAGATGAATTTGTAATAGGTTATGGAATCGACTATGCAGAAAAATATAGAAATTTACCCTTTGTAGCAGCTTTAAAGGAAGAAGTTTATAAGAAGAATTGATATAGCAGGGCAATTGTAGGAAGTGTTGTATTTTTCAACCTATTGTGTTATAATGTTCAGATAATTCGACTTAGGCTGAAAGGAGGACGTATATTTGAGGAAATTTTTTAGAGGAACTAGCCTATATTTACTTCTCTTGATAATAATAATATTCGTAGTATCTATGCTAAGTCAAGATGTAGAACAAGTATCAGAAATGAATGTAACCCAATTTATTAGCTTATTGGAAAAAGATCAAGTAGAAAGCATTACTTTTGTTGGAGATACGATAAATGGACAATTAAAAGACGGAAGTCAATTTACAGTTATGTTACCGAATATTATGATAAGTAATTTTTATGATAACTATTTAAAAGAGAGGATTGAAAACGGAGAAATAATTCTTAGTGATGAACCAGAACCAACAGAGCCTTGGTTTATTTCTGCTCTTCCTACCATTTTCCTAATAATTATAATTGCAATATTTTGGTTTACCTTTATGCAGCAGTCCCAAGGCGGCGGTGGCCGAGTAATGTCCTTCGGTAAATCAAGGGCACAGCTCCATAAGGGAGATGATGCTAATAAAGTAACTTTTGCTGATGTAGCTGGCCTGGAAGAAGAGAAGGAAGAACTTAAAGAAATAGTGGACTTTTTGAAAAATCCAAAAAAATATATAGACATAGGGGCTAGAATTCCAAAAGGAGTTTTACTTGTTGGCCCACCAGGAACTGGGAAGACTTATTTAAGTAAAGCAGTTGCTGGTGAAGCTGGAGTCCCCTTTTTCAGCATATCTGGTTCCGATTTTGTTGAAATGTTTGTTGGAGTAGGTGCAAGTCGAGTTAGGGATTTATTTGATCAAGCCAAGAAAAATGCACCATGTATCGTTTTTATAGATGAGATCGATGCAGTGGGTAGAAGGAGAGGAGCTGGCCTTGGGGGAGGTCATGATGAAAGGGAGCAAACATTGAACCAATTACTAGTAGAGATGGACGGCTTTGCAACTAATGAAGGTATTATAGTTATGGCTGCTACAAATAGGCCAGATATATTGGATCCTGCCCTGTTAAGGCCTGGTAGGTTTGATAGAAGAATAACAGTTGGCTTACCTGACATTAAAGCTAGGGAAGAAATACTGAAAGTCCATACTCGAAACAAACCTTTAGATGAGGATGTGGACTTGAAAGTAATAGCAAAAAGGACTGCAGGCTTTAGTCCGGCAGATTTAGAGAACTTGACAAATGAAGCAGCTTTACTTGCTGCTAGAAGGAATTTGAAGAAGATCCCTATGCATATAATTGAAGAGGCTTCTATAAAGGTAATAGCTGGACCTGAAAAGAGAAGTAGGGTCATTAGTGAAGAAGAAAAAAGGCTTACTGCTTATCATGAGGCAGGCCATGCTATTACATCTAGATTGTTGCCAAATACAGACCCTATTCATATGATAACTATTATCCCGAGGGGAGGAGCAGGAGGCTTTACTGCATATCTGCCAGAACAGGATAGATATTATATGACCAAAAGCAAAATGGAAGCTCAGCTAGTAACCCTATTAGGTGGTAGAGCTGCTGAAGCTTTAGTATTGAAGGATATAAGCACAGGGGCTCAAAATGACATAGAAAGGGCTACTAAGCTGGCAAGGCAGATGGTTACCCATTATGGAATGAGTGAAAAACTTGGTCCAATGACTTATGGTACAGACGATGAGGAAGTATTTGTTGGAAGAGATTTTGGAAGAACGAGAAACTATAGTGAAGAAGTGGCAGCTGAAATTGATAGGGAAATGAGAAGTATAATAGATAAAGCTTATAGTAAAGCTGAACAATTGTTAAAGGAAAATATAGATAAGCTTCATAAAGTAGCAGAAGCCCTTCTTGAAAAGGAAACTCTAGATGCTAAGGAATTTGAAGAGATATTTGCAAGTGCGTAGATTAGACAGCTATTAAAGCTGTCTTTTATTTTTTTACAATTTTTGTGAAAAATATGACGAAACAATACTACTGTGCAAGTAATTAGAAAATTAATTAAATTTCTTGACAAATAAATAATTGTTTGTTACTATTCATAATGAAGGGTACTTAAAATTTAATAAAGCAGCTAACTGCCATATAATTACGTTGGTAGGAGCTTATCTTACCTTCTACCATTTTAGTAATTATAGCACGGCAGACTAGGGTTAAACAACCACTGGTCTCCCGTGCTTTTTTGTTACACAAAATGTCATTTTATTAACAAATCAGTACATATTAATTTTATTTAATCCATTTTGATGGGAGGGATTTGGTTTGGCTTTCCGAGTGTTTAATTTTGTAGAGTGGATCTCCAATCCCTCATCCTAATGTTTATAACAGTGGTTACTGGTCTATTATTCGGAAAAATTAAATTTGGTAGATTTAGCTTTGGGGTTTCTGGAGGCCTATTCACAGGCATAATTATAGGCTGGCTAGTTACTGTATATGCAAACAATTTCCCAGAAAACGCTAGTGGTTATGAAGCATTGGAAAAAATGCTTGCAGTAGGAATTATACCCAAAGAGCTCTTTGACATATTCTTAATACTATTTATTGCATCAGTAGGGCTGTTAGCTGCAAAGGATATGAACATAGTAATTAAAAAATATGGAGCTAAGTTTATAGTTTTAGGTTTGTTGATTACCTCTATTTCAGCAGCTGCAACCTATGGTATGACCCGCTTAAGTGGAGATATCAATCCTTATACAGTTGAAGGGGTATATACAGGGGCTCTAACCAGTTCACCTGGCTTGGCAGCAGCCTTAGAAAGTTCAAGGGAACATGCGGCTATTACTGTTGCCAACTTTGATGAACTTGATGAAAAAGGGAAAATAAGAGTTGGAGAGATTATGGGAATAGAGCCAGAAGAGATTACAAAAGAGGATTTTCAACTAACTGACGAGCAGAAAAACAAGTTTGTAAACATTGCTGAAGCTAGTGTAGGTGCAGGCCATGCAATAGGTTATCCCTTTGGAGTATTAATAGTTATACTTGCTGTAAACTTCTTTCCTAATATATTTAAAATAGATGTTGATAAGGAAAAAGAGCTATATAAAGCAGAAATGGAATCAGCTAGGAAAGCTGGAAATGTAAAAGAAATTGAAACTGTAAAGTTTGATTTATTAGCTTTCATTGTATCTTGCCTATTTGGATATACAATAGGGGAGATTACCATACCAATGGGACCTTTAGGAGACTTTAGCTTAGGAGCTACAGGAGGAGTATTAATAGGTTCACTGCTTTTAGGCTACATTGGTAAAATAGGCAGATTAAACTTTAGGATGGATAACCATATACTTAGTGTTATAAGACAGCTGTCACTAGCCTTTTTCTTGGCAATAGTAGGACTTAAATATGGCTATGATGTTATAGACTCGGTAGTAAGTTCTACAACTGGAGCTTATCTAGTACTAGTTACGATAGTTGTAGGCATAGCAGGTATGCTTATAGGCTTTTTAATTGGAAGATATGTATTTAAGATCAATTGGCTAATGTTGTCAGGGGCCATATGTGGTGGAATGACCTCAACTCCAGGACTGGGAGCAGCCATTGAAGCAGTTGGAGGAGATGAACCTGCTGCTGGCTATGGGGCTACTTACCCCTTTGCACTATTTGGTATGGTCCTATTTTCAATAATACTCCATAAGCTACCCATCTAATGTAGTATATCCATAGACTACCTATATGATACAATATAATAATATAATCGAAAATTAAGAAGAAGGGTGGTCTTATGGATAATGACAAAATATTTTTAACTGGCTATGCCAAACTTCCACAAGGAATTACTGCTGCAGAATTGTATAAAGTTGTGGCTGTTGGAATGGTTGTAGATAAAAATACTGGTGAAATATTAGAGGCGGACGTAACTTTGTCAACTACCACTGGTAGAAATTTTATTTCTAAGCTTTTAATAGGTCGAAAATTGACAGATATTGATGAAATTGAAGAAGCTATTAAGAATAACTACTTTGGTTCTGCGAAGAATGCAATCCTCATGTCTATCAGGAAGTGCTATAAGAGGTATGTGCAAATAATAGGTATAAAAGATTAAAGGGGATGATATTTAATGGATAAGAGGTTACGCTGTGAGGCCTTAAAGGATAGGGTTATGGATGCAAAGGAGGCAGCAAAATTCTTCAAGAAGGGTATGGTTGTAGGTACTAGTGGTTTTACTCCAGCAGGATATCCAAAGGCTGTACCTTTAGCTTTGGCAGAGAGGGGAGAAGAATTAGAGCTAACCCTTATTACTGGTGCATCAGTAGGTGATGAATTAGACGGTGCATTAGCAAGGGCAGGGGTGGTAAAAAGAAGGTATCCTTATCAAACTAATAAGGATATGAGGAATAAAATAAACGATGGTAGTATCCTCTATGAAGATATCCACTTAAGTCATGTACCCCAATGGATTAAAGTGGGTTTTTTTGGCAATATTGATATAGCATTAGTAGAAGCTGTAGCTATAAGAGAAGATGGGGGAATAATACCTTCTACTTCTGTAGGAATTTCAAACGTAATAGTTGAAATGGCTGATAAGGTTATAGTAGAAATAAACACCAGTCAACCTCTATCTTTAGAAGGGGTTCATGATATATATACTCCAGCCAATCCACCAAATAGAAAACCCATACCCATAACTAAAGTAGACGATAGAATAGGTTATGATTATATACCTTGTGAGCCAGAAAAGATTGTTGCTGTAGTCATAACTGATATTAAGGACAAAACTAGAGAACTAGCTCCTATAGATGATACATCTAAAAAAATAGCCCAGCATTTAATCAGCTTTATAGAAGAGGAAGTAGCTAAAGGCAGACTTCCAAAAGAACTATTACCCATCCAATCGGGTGTAGGTAGTGTAGCAAATGCAGTATTAGGAGGTTTAAAAGATTCTTACTTTGAAAATCTTACCGTATATTCTGAAGTAATACAGGATTCAGTATTGGATTTAATCGACTGTGGCAAAGTTAGTTTTGCATCAGGAACTTCTCTATCTCTATCACCTACTAGGCTAGATAAGTTCTATGAGGAAATTGATAAATATAAGAACAAGATTGTACTAAGGCCACAAGAAATTAGTAACCATCCTGAAATTATAAGAAGGCTGGGATTAATAGCTATAAATACGGCCGTAGAAGTAGATATATATGGCAATGTAAACTCAACTAATACAGTTGGCAGTAGAATGATAAATGGAATTGGCGGCTCTGGAGATTTTGCTAGAAATGCATATATATCAATATTTACTACTCAATCTGTAATTAAAGATGGAAACATATCCTGTATTGTGCCTATGGTATCCCACTGTGACCATACTGAGCATGATGTAGATGTAATAATTACAGAGCAAGGAGTTGCAGACCTAAGGGGTCTAAGTCCAGTGGAAAGAGCAAGGAAGATTATTGAAAACTGTGCCCATCCAGCTTACAAGGAGCAATTATTTCAATATTTAGAAGAGGCCATTAACACTTGCCCATACAAACATATTCCTCACATGTTAGATAAAGCGTTTTCCTGGCATGAGAGATTATTAAAGGATGGAAGCATGAAGCCATCTCGGGAAATGGTAACATTATAAAGTGATTGATATTTATATGGCATGTGTATATTATTATAGAGTAAAGAAGAAATTTTATTTGAATATATGATAAGGAGGGGTTGTGGTGTTTGAAAAAAACAAATTAGATAGTATTGAAAAAACTTTAAAAGAATGGGAAGAGACTGATGTTAATAAAGCTATTTCTAGATTCCCTGAAAGGAAGGAAAAATTTGAGACCAATTCAGATATAGAAGTAAATAGGCTATATACTCCCCTAGATCTTAAAGATTGGGACTATGAAGAAAAGCTAGGTTATCCTGGCCAATATCCCTTTACCAGGGGAGTTCAGCCTACCATGTATAGAGGCAGACTCTGGACTATGAGGCAGTATGCTGGTTTTGGAACAGCTGTTGAGTCTAATAAGAGATATAAATATTTATTAGAACAGGGACAAACTGGCCTTAGCGTAGCCTTTGACTTACCAACACAAATTGGTTATGATTCAGACCATCCTTTAGCCGAAGGAGAAATAGGTAAAGTTGGTGTTGCAATCGATTCCTTAAAAGATATGGAGATCTTGTTTGATGGCATACCTTTAGATAAAGTTAGTACATCTATGACTATTAATGCACCTGCTAGTATATTGTTAGCCATGTATATTGCAGTTGCGGAAAAACAGGGAGTATCTAAGGATAAATTAAGAGGAACTATCCAAAACGATATATTGAAGGAATATATTGCTAGAGGAACCTATATTTTCCCACCAAAACCTTCCATGAGACTTATTACAAACATATTTGAGTACTGCTCTAAAGAAGTACCCAAGTGGAATACCATAAGTATTAGTGGATACCACATTAGGGAAGCTGGAGCAAATGCAGTACAAGAGGTAGCTTTCACCTTAGCTGATGGTATTGCTTATGTAGAAGCAGCTTTAGAAGCTGGCCTTGATGTTGATGATTTTGCACCAAGACTGTCCTTCTTCTTCAATGCTCATAATAATTTATTAGAAGAGATTGCTAAATTTAGGGCTGCTAGAAGATTGTGGGCAAGGATAATGAAGGAAAGATTTAATGCTAAGAACAAGAAGTCCATGATGCTTAAGTTCCACACTCAAACTGCTGGTTCTGCATTAACAGCCCAACAACCTGATAATAATATAGTAAGGGTAACAATCCAAGCCTTAGCAGCAGTATTAGGAGGTACCCAGTCATTGCACACTAATTCTAGGGACGAGGCTCTTGCTTTACCAACAGAAGAGTCTGTAAGGATAGCTTTAAGAACTCAACAAATATTAGCTTACGAGTCAGGAGTAGCTGATACTATCGATCCATTAGCGGGTTCTTACTATATTGAAAGTTTAACAGATAGGATCGAGAAGGAAGTTATGGAATATCTAGAAAAGATTGATGAATTAGGTGGAGCAGTTAGTGCTATAGAAAAAGGCTATATACAAAAAGAGATCCAGAATTCTGCATACAAATATCAAATGGAAATAGAAGCAGGAGACAGGATAATAGTAGGAGTAAACAGATTCCAAATAGAAGAAGAAACCCATAAGGATATATTAAAGGTAGATCCAGAAGTAGAAAGGGTACAAAGGGAAAACCTTGTACAACTTAAGAAAGAAAGGAATAATGATGAAGTAAATAATAAGCTAGAGGCCTTAAAGGAAGCAGCTAAGGATAGTTCTGTAAACTTGATGCCATATATATTAGATGCAGTGAAAACCTATGCAACATTAGGAGAAATATGTAATGTATTAAGAGAAGTATTTGGAGAATATGAGCAATCAGTTATGTTATAAGGCTAGCTAATATCTATTCTGACCATTTTAGGAATGTTTAATACATTGAAGAATTAGGAGGTATGTAGAATGGATAGACCAATTAGAGTCTTGGTGGCAAAACCAGGTTTAGATGGCCATGATAGAGGAGCAAAGGTAATTGCTAGAGCTTTAAGGGATGCTGGCATGGAAGTAATCTATACAGGCTTAAGACAAACACCAGAACAAATAGTTCAAACTGCTATACAAGAGGACGTAGATGTAATAGGTTTGAGCATATTATCAGGTGCCCATAACCACCTGTTTCCAAAGGTAGTCAAATTGCTTAAGGAAGAAGGAATAGATGATGTGTTAGTAATTGGCGGAGGAGTAATCCCAGATGAGGATATACCAAAACTTAAAGAAGCCGGCATAGAAGCTATATTTACTCCTGGCACATCTACTAAAGATGTTATAGAATATATTAAAGACAACATAAAAAGATAGTACAGGTGGTGCGGCCATTGAATATAAAGGAAAGACTTTTAAATGGTGATAAAAGAGCGTGTGCTAGACTCATTACTATGTTGGAAAATGATGATGAAAAGGCTATTAGTATAATTAAGGAGTTATATAAGTATACGGGTAATGCTTATGTAATAGGAATAACTGGTGCCCCAGGTAGCGGTAAAAGTACCCTTACTGATAAGCTTGCAAAGGAATTTAGAAAAAAGGGTAAGAAGATCGGTATATTAGCTGTAGACCCAACCAGTCCTTTTACAGGGGGAGCTATTTTAGGGGATAGGATAAGGATGAATGATTTAACCTTAGATAAGGGTATTTTTATCAGAAGTATGGGAACTAGAGGCTCCTTAGGTGGTATTTCAAAGGCCACCTGGGGTGCCGTTAAGATATTAGATATATTTGGAATGGATTATATATTCATTGAAACAGTTGGCGTAGGACAATCTGAAGTAGATATAGTAAAACTAGCGGATACAGTATTGATGGTAATGGTTCCAAATTTAGGGGACGATATCCAAGCCATAAAGGCTGGAATAATGGAAATAGCAGATGTATTTGCAGTAAACAAAGCAGACTTAGATGGTGCAGATAAAACTAAATTGGAAATTGAAATGAATTTAGATTTAAACCAACAGATGGATTATAGGCCTCCAGTAGTGAAGGTATCTGCCAGCAGAAATGAAAATATTGGAGAATTGGTAGAAAAGCTAATAGAGCATAGGAAGTATTTAGAGGAGACAGGAAAACTTCAGGAAAGAAGAAAGGAAAATGCAAAGCTCGAAATAATAAAATTGGCAGAGGAAGAGTTGTTAAATTTAATAATCAATAAATCCCTAGAAGACAACCTTTTAGACAATTTAGCAGAAGGCATCCTCTCAAAGGAAGTGGATCCTTATACTGCTAAGGATAGAATTATAAATTTAATTAATCAAAGGAGGGGATAGTGTGGTTACTAAAATTGATCATATTGGGATAGCTGTTAAAAATTTAGAGGAAACATTGAAATTTTATGAGGAAGTATTGGGAATTAAGTGTGTAGGTACAGAAGTGGTTGAGGAGCAAAAGGTTAAGACTGCTTTCTTACCAATTGGAGATACTAAAATAGAGCTATTAGAGGCTACAGCTGAAGATAGTCCAATAGCAAAATTTATAGAAAAAAGGGGAGAAGGAGTCCAACACATTGCTTATAGGGTAGAAAATATTGAAAAAGCTTTAGAGGAAGTAAAAGAAAAAGGAATTAGATTAATAGATGAAAAACCAAGAAAAGGTGCAGGAGGAGCAAAAATTGCTTTCCTACATCCAAAATCCACTTATGGTGTATTAATTGAATTATGCGAAAGGGAATAAAACTAAAGGAGGGGCAAAATTGAAGGAAAAAATAGAACAACTCCTTGAAACTAAGAAAAAAATAGAACTTGGTGGAGGAGAAAAGAGAATAGAAAAGCAGCACAGTCAAGGAAAATTAACTGCCAGGGAAAGAATCAACTTGTTATTAGATGAAGGAAGTTTTGTAGAAATAGATGCCTTTGTAGAACACAGATGTACTAATTTTGGAATGGAAAAGACAGAAGCACCAGCTGATGGAGTGGTAACTGGCTATGGAACTATAGATGGAAGATTGGTATTTGTATATGCTCAAGACTTTACAGTGCTAGGTGGTTCCCTGGGAGAAATGCATGCTAACAAAATAGTTAAAGTACAGCAAATGGCTTTAAAGATGGGAGCTCCCATAATAGGAATCAACGACTCAGGTGGGGCTAGAATACAAGAAGGGGTAGATGCCCTATCTGGCTATGGAAAGATATTCTTTAACAACACTAAAGCCTCAGGAGTAATACCCCAAATTAGCGTAATACTAGGGCCTTGTGCAGGAGGTGCAGTTTACTCACCAGCCTTAACTGACTTCATATTTATGGTAGACGGTGTAAGCAGAATGTTCATAACAGGGCCGCAAGTAATAAAGACGGTTACAGGAGAAGATGTAACCCAAGAGGAGTTAGGAGGGGCCAATACCCACAATAAAATATCTGGAGTAGCCCACTTTATGGATAACAGTGAAGAAGAATGCCTAAATAGAATAAGGAAGCTTTTAAGCTATCTACCATCTAACAACCTAGAAAATCCACCAGCTTATCAGACTGAGGATGACATAAACAGGGTAGAAGAAAAATTAAATGAACTAGTACCAGTAAATCCTAATAAACCTTACGATATGAAAGAAATAATTAGACTATTAGCAGATAACAATGAATTCTTCGAAGTACAAGAACACTATGCCCAAAACATAATTACTGGCTATATAAGATTAAATGGAAAAACTGTAGGAGTAGTAGCAAACCAGCCAAGGGTACTAGCTGGCTGTTTAGATATAAATGCCTCTGACAAGGCAGCAAGATTTATAAGAACTTGTGATGCCTTCAATATACCCTTATTAAGCTTAGTAGATGTGCCAGGCTTTTTACCAGGTACTGACCAAGAATATGGAGGAATCATAAGACATGGAGCTAAGATGCTTTATGCCTTTAGTGAGGCCACAGTACCTAAAGTCACTTTAATTGTAAGAAAAGCCTATGGTGGAGCATACTTAGCTATGTGCAGCAAGGACTTAGGAGCAGACCAAGTATTTGCATGGCCAGGAGCAGAAATAGCAGTAATGGGTCCAGAAGGTGCAGCCAACATCATATTTAAAAAGGACATTAAAAACTCTGACAATCCAATAGAAACAAGACAGGAAAAGATAAAAGAATATCGTGACACTGTAGCCAATCCATATATAGCTGCAGCAAGAGGCTTTGTAGACGATATAATAGTACCAAGTACAACAAGGCCAAGGCTAATATCTGCTTTTGATATGCTACAGACCAAGAGAGAAACAAATCCTGCCAAGAAACACGGCAATATACCAGTATAAGAAAGGGTGATAAAACTTGGCAGAAAGAGTAACCTTACTAGACAGTTTGATAATTACAGTATTTAGTATGGCAGTAGTATTTGTAGTATTAATTGCTATAGCATTTCTAATAAGAGTTTTAAAGGCTGTATCAACCGATGAAAAGAAAGAGGAAACTTCTAAACAGGAAGTAAAAGTTCAAACTAGCCCAATTACACAAGAGAAAGAAGTAGTCCAAGTAGAGGACGAAGAAGAATTAGTAGCAGTTATATCGGCAGCAATAGCAGCCAGTTTAGGAGTATCCATTCCTGAAATAAATATAAGGACCATAAGAAGGCTAAATGAGCCTGTAAACTCTTGGGCTCAAGTTGCAAGAACAGAGCAGATTATGAAAAGACTATAGTATAGGAGGTAAATAGAATGAGAAAATTTATTGTAAGTGTAAATGGAAAGCAATATGAAGTAGAAGTTGAAGAAGTAACATCTTCTGCTACTTCAACTGTAAAAACAGCACCAACAATAACAGAAGCACCAAAAGAAGAAAAGTTACCACCTCAACCAAAAGCTGAAACAAAAGTAGAAGCAGCACCAAAAGAAGAGAAAAAAGAAGTAATAGCTCCACAAGGAGCAGAAGTAGTAACTGCACCAATGCCAGGAACTATACTTAATGTAAATGTAAATGAAGGAGATACAGTAAAAGAAGGCCAGATACTATTAATATTAGAAGCCATGAAGATGGAAAATGAAGTACTAGCACCAAGAGATGGAAAAGTAGTAAATGTTGCAGTAACGAAAGGTGCCTCTGTAAATACTGGAGACCAATTGGTAATTATGGAATAATCCATGAAAGGAAGGTAACTTAAATGCTTATAGACATATTAAAAAGCTTTACAGAAAGTACTGGTTTGGCAGAAATAACCATTGGACAGGCAATTATGATACTTATAGCCTTTGTCCTCCTTTACTTAGCAATAAAGAAAGAATTTGAACCCCTTCTATTGGTGCCAATAGCCTTTGGAATGCTCTTAGCAAACCTTCCTTTAGCAGGCCTTATGAATGAACCTGTAGTAGAAATAGTTACGGACCCAGAAACAGGAGAATTAGTACAACAAACTAAAGAATATGGAGGACTACTATACTACCTATATCAAGGAGTAAAATTAGGCATATATCCACCCCTAATATTTTTAGGGGTAGGGGCTATGACAGACTTTGGTCCCTTAATAGCTAATCCTTCCAGTATACTACTGGGGGCAGCAGGCCAATTAGGAATATTCATAACCTTTATTGGAGCCGTCCTATTAGGCTTTACTGGACCAGAAGCTGCAAGTATTGGAATAATAGGTGGAGCAGATGGACCAACAGCTTTATACCTAACAACAAAACTAGCACCCCACCTATTAGGACCAATAGCAGTAGCAGCTTACTCCTATATGGCATTAGTACCAATAATACAGCCACCAATAATGAAGGCCTTAACCACAGAAAAAGAAAGAAAAGTAATGATGAAGCAGTTAAGACCAGTATCAAAGAGGGAAAAGATAATATTCCCCATAATGATAACAGTAGTAGTATCCCTACTATTACCATCAGCAGCACCCTTAGTAGGCATGTTGATGCTAGGCAACTTAATGAGGGAGTGTGGAGTAGTAGATAGGCTATCAGATACAGCCCAAAATGCCTTGATGAATATAGTTACTATATTCTTAGGCCTAACAGTAGGGGCTACTACCAATGCAGAAACATTCCTAACCTGGAGAACCATAAGCATTATAGCCTTAGGATTAGTAGCCTTTTCCATTGGAACGGCAGGGGGAGTATTGTTTGGGAAAATCATGTATAAGGTAACTGGAGGTAAGATAAATCCACTAATAGGCTCAGCAGGAGTATCGGCAGTACCAATGGCAGCAAGGGTATCTCAAAAGGTAGGCCAAGAAGCCAATCCAAGGAACTTCCTACTAATGCATGCCATGGGTCCAAATGTGGCAGGAGTCATTGGTTCCGCTGTAGCTGCAGGCTTACTATTAAATTTCTTTGGTGGATAAGTATAAGCATGGCATGTGGCCATGCTTATTTTAATTTGAACAGAAAGTTTTTAGATTTTAGTGTTGAAAAATTAGCTCATAACAATTATAATTGTTTTGTATTTTGCCAGCATCTCTTAAAAGAGAGCTGGACCAATATTAAAAAATAAAAAATTCGACTGGTATCCGTAGGGAACCAGAGCGGGAGGGTTAAAAATGAAAAGTGGTGTAAAAAGGCTTTCTGTAAGAAAGATGGTAATCATCGGTGTATTAGGAGGTATTACCGCTGTATTAGGAATGACTCCTTTAGGCCTAATTCCAGTAGGACCAACAAGAGCTACCACATTGCATATACCAGTTATTATTGCAGCTATAATGGAAGGACCTTTAGTAGGTGCTCTTGTAGGCTTGATATTTGGTCTTGTTAGCATGTTTCAAGCTATTACCAATCCAACTCCTGTATCCTTTGTATTCCTAAATCCCATTGTATCTATTTTACCTAGAATGCTAATAGGGATAGTAAGCTATTATGCCCATAAAGCCTTAAAAGATTTGGGTAGCAAGAGAAGCTTTTGGATATTAAATATAATATGGCTGTCTACTATTGGCTATCTAATATATGGAATATATACTAATATCCAAAGCACTCAAAAACCATGGTCTATTTTAGTAAATATTATGCTTTTAATGCTTACTATTATAATGGTATACTATACAAATAAGAAGTTAAAAGAACAGAATATGGAGCTTATAGTATCAGCTGTAATGGGAACTTTAACTAACACAGTTGGAGTGCTATTTAGTATTTATATTCTATATGCAGAAAGCTTTGTAAGGGAGCTAGGATACAATATAAATATGGCTAGGAAGGTTATAGTTGGAATTGGGATAACTAATGGAATACCTGAAGCAATAATTGCGACTATAATAGTAACTAATGTAATCACTGCTCTAAGAAGAAACTAATAATGGATGGTGAATGGAATGTTACTTGCAATCGATGTTGGAAATACAAATATAGTTTTTGGAGTGTATAAGGGTAGTAAGTTGATTAATGATTGGAGAATATCCACTGATAGAAATAAAACTTCTGATGAGTACGGCATATTGTTTGAACAAATATTTAAGTATCATGGTCTCTGTCCTAAAGATGTGGAAGATGTAATCATTTCATCAGTGGTGCCTACTTTGATGCATACTTTAGTAGCAATGAGTATAAAGTTTTTTGGAAAAAAGCCCTTGGTAGTAGGTCCGGGTATAAAGACAGGGATGAATATAAAATATGAGGATCCAAGAGAATTAGGGGCCGATAGGATAGTAAATGCAGTGGCTGCTTACAATAAATATGGAGGACCTTTAGTAATAGTGGATTTTGGAACTGCCATAACTTTTTGCGTTATATCTAAGGATGGAGATTATTTGGGAGGGGCTATAGCTCCAGGAATTAAAATTTCAAGTGAAGCATTGTTTTCTAGGACTGCAAAGCTTCCAAAGGTAGAATTGGTTAAACCTAAAAATGTAATAGGAAAAAATACTATTAATAGTATTCAAGCAGGTTTAGTTTATGGCTATGTTGGACTGGTAGACTACATTATAGAAAGAATTATGGAAGAGATGAAGGAAGAAGGAGAAATTAAAAATGTAGTGGCCACAGGAGGTTTTGCATCTTTAATTGCATCGGAGAGCAGATATATAAACAGGATAGATAAACTTTTAACTCTTGAAGGTTTACGCATAATATATGAGAAGAATAAAAAGTAGCCGTTAGGCTACTTTTTTACTAGCTAAAAAATATATACAAATAGAGGTGAAAAATATGAGAATAGGAAATGTCCTTTTAGAAAACAATGTTTTCCTAGCTCCTATGGCAGGAGTTACTGATAGAGTTTTTAGAATTATATGTAGAGAAATGGGTGCAGGCTTAGTATTTACTGAGATGGTTAGTTGTAAAGGTTTATATTATGGAGATAAAAACACAGAGGGATTAACAAAGGTTAATGAAGCTGAAAGACCTATTGGCTTACAGATATTTGGCTCTGAGCCTGATATTATGGCAGAGGTAGTAAAAGAACATTTAAACCCTAGAAAGGATATAGATATAGTAGACATAAATATGGGTTGTCCTGCACCTAAAATTGTGAAAAACGGAGATGGTTCAGCCCTTTTAAAAAATCCCCAACTGGTTAGGCAAATATTAAGAAAGGTAGTTAATGCTTCTGAAAAGCCAGTAACCATAAAGATAAGAATGGGCTGGGATAAAAGTACAATAAATGGAGTAGAAATTGCTAAAATAGCTGAAGAAGAAGGAGTAGCAGCCATTACAGTCCATGCTAGAACTAGAGATATGTTCTATACAGGAAAGGCTGATTGGGCCTTTATAAAAAAAGTAAGGGAGGCAGTAAGCATTCCTGTCATAGGCAATGGAGATATATTTGAGCCAATAGATGCAATAAATATGTTAGAGTATACAGGTTGCGATGGGGTTGCTATTGGCAGAGGCTCTCTAGGAAATCCTTGGATATTTAAAAGAATAAATTTGCTTATGGAAGGAAAGGAAGATGTGAAGCCTTCCTATGAGGAAATAATAAATATGGCTATTAGACATTTAAATATGCTTTGTGAAGAAAAAGGAGAATATATAGCAGTAAAACAAATGAGAAAGCATATAGCCTGGTATATAAAAGGTATGAGAAATTCTAATAGGGTTAAAAATGAAATCAATAGATTAAACAGTAGGAAGGAAGTTGAAATTACTTTAAAAGCTTATTTGGAGCAATTAAAAAGTTATAATGGTGATTAGTTATACTTGCCTTTAAGTACTCATATAATACATTAAATAATATTGAAGGGGGGGAATTTATTGGGTTTCTCTATATTATAGATCATAAAAAGTATTTTGCTCATTATAATAGAGGCCTGAGAAAGCTAATCCCCAAAGGAATGGTTCCTATAATAAGGCCTAAAATTATAGATTATTTTTATGATTTAGAAGGCAATATAATAGGAAAGATAGCAGGAGTTTTTTTAAAAGAGCCTATAGATGTAAATGGGCTAATGAAAGAATTTATTTTAGCTTTAGAAAAATTGAAAGGTGAAAATATACAGGCACTTTTAATAGAAGACCTTCATAAATTCAGTAATAAAGAATTAGACACAATAGAAAGGGAAAGCAATTTAAAAATTATTCGGGGAATGGATATATTATTAGCTTTTTTACCTTTAGCATTAGACAACATATATAAACAGCTGGGTGTAGATTTAAAAAGTCAAGAAGTTCTTATCATTGGTCAAGAGGAAGAATTGACCAAGAAAACCATAGAGGCAATTTGTAAAAGTGTAAGTTTTATAACCATAACCGGGGAATATGAAAAGGAAAGTGTAGAAAGGATATATGAATATATATTAGAAAAAACAGGTCTATCTATTTTTCACTCTAAAAATATCGACAAAATATTGACAAATTATTCAATAATAATTAATCTTATAGATAATTGTATTATAAATACTAATAAGATTAGAAAAGATGCTATAATATTTGATTTCAGTATTAGTAAGTTTTTTAGTAAAAATATAATTAAGAATACCAAACTAACCCCAATCGAGGAGTTTGTTTTTAAAGGGGAGCATATAAGAAAAAGTAGTCATATACCTAAATTGTTACCAGCCCATATATATGAATACTTAGCTGAAAGGAATACTGCTGACTTTTGTGGTTTTTACGGGAAAGGGGAACTACTTACAGTTGAAGAATTTGTGAATTTAAAAATTAAAAATAAGGGTACACTGTAATTGCTTGACTTTTTATTTTCTCTTGGCTATAATAGTCAGCATATATGAGCGAAAAGGGGAAAAATTGTTTAAATATATAGTTAAAACTATTATAATAATAAAGGAGAGAACAATTTATGGCTGAAAAGGATGTTTTTTTAACACTAGAGGGGTTAAAAAAATTAGAAGAGGAATTAGATAGATTAAAGACAGTTAGAAGAAGAGAGGTTGCTGAAAGGATAAAACAAGCTTTAGCTTTTGGAGATATAAGCGAAAACTCAGAATATGATGAGGCAAAAAATGAACAAGCTCAATTGGAAGAAAGGATTGCTAAACTAGAAGCTATGCTTAGAAATGCTAAATTGATAGACGATGACGAAATTAGCACAGATATAGTTACTATGGGTTCTAAAGTTGTAGTTAAAGACTTAGAATTTGATGAAGAAATGGAATATACAATTGTCGGTTCTGCAGAGGCAGATCCCTTTAACGGAAAAATATCAAATGAATCTCCTGTAGGTAGTGCTTTACTTGGCAAGAAGAAAGGCGATATAGTTGAAGTTCAAGTACCTGATGGAATTATTAAGTACAAGATCATAAGTATAACAAAATAAAGGAGGATGAAATTTGTGTCTGGAACTGAAGAAAATTTTAATGAAATGCTTAAGATAAGAAGGGAAAAGCTAAAAGAATTACAGGAAATGGGAGAAAACCCCTTTCTTATAGAAAAATATGAGTATACCCATCACAGCACAACTATCAAAGAGAATTTTGAAGAGCTAGAAGAGGAAACGGTTTCAGTAGCAGGCAGGATTATGGCAAGAAGGGGTCACGGTAAAGTAAGTTTTATGGACTTACAAGACAGCCAGGGAAGGATACAAATATTTGCTAAAATGGATGTATTAGGTGAAGAAGCATATAAGAAGTTAAGCTATCTAGATTTAGGGGATATTATAGGAGTTAAGGGAAAAGTATTTAAAACAAAAACAGGAGAGATTTCAGTAAGAGCTGAAGAGATAATCCTACTTACCAAATCACTTCAGATACTACCTGAAAAATTCCATGGTTTAAAGGATCCGGATTTAAGATATAGGCAGAGATATGTAGACTTAATAGTAAATCCTGAAGTAAAAGAGATTTTCATTTTAAGAACTAAAATTATAAAGGCTATAAGAGAATTTTTAGATAATAGGGGCTTCTTAGAAGTAGAGACTCCTATACTAAATACTATAGCTGGTGGTGCCAACGCTCGTCCCTTTATAACCCATCATAATACTTTGGACATAGATATGTATTTAAGGATTGCTAATGAGCTTTATTTAAAGAGGCTAATAGTAGGTGGCTTTGAGAAAGTATATGAAATGGGTAGAATGTTTAGAAATGAGGGAATGAGCTATAAACATAACCCAGAATTTACAAGCATAGAACTATATCAAGCTTATGCTGACTATGAAGATATGATGGAAATAACAGAGCAAATAGTAGCTTATGCTGCAGAAAAGGCATTAGGAACTACTAAGATTTCTTATCAAGGAAAAGAAATAGATTTAACTCCACCATGGAAGAGAATGACTATGATTGATGCTGTAAAAGAATATACTGGAGTAGATTTTAATGAAATAGATACTGATGAAGAAGCTATAAAAGTTGCAAAAGAAAAAGGACTAGAGGTTACACCAGATATGAAGAGAGGACATATTATAAGTGAGATGTTTGAAGAGTTCTGTGAAAAACATCTTGTTCAGCCTACTTTCATAACTCATCATCCAGTTGAAGTATCACCATTAGCAAAGAGAAATCCAGAGGATCCAAGATTAACTAATAGATTTGAAGCCTTTATAAATACTTGGGAAATAGCCAATGCCTTTAGTGAATTAAATGATCCTATAGACCAAAAAGAAAGATTCCTTGAACAAGTAAGGAGAAGAGAAGCTGGAGATGCAGAAGCCCATATGATGGATACAGACTTTATAAATGCCTTAGAAGTAGGACTTCCTCCAACAGGAGGCTTAGGTATAGGTATTGATAGATTGGTAATGATACTAACAAACCAAACTAGCATAAGGGATGTAATATTATTCCCAACTATGAAACCTATTCCTAGTGAATAAAAAAGGATTAAATTAGCAAAAAATCACCTCAAATGTTATGTGAATATAACATTTGGAGGTGTTTTTTTATGATATTATGAAAGTTCCTTGACGATGGAGCAATCTTTATCTTATGATTGTTTTGGAAAGAGTTTATAATAAGGTTATAAATTTTGTTTTAGTTTTTGGAGGCATGTTTATATGTATACCTTAGATGAACTTAAGAGTATAGTGGAAAGATGTAGAAGATGCCCACTATATAGGACAAGAACAAATACTGTTTTTGGAGAAGGTAATCCTAAAGCAAAGCTCATGTTTATAGGAGAAGGACCTGGTTTTCATGAGGATAAGATGGGGCGGCCCTTTGTAGGTAGGGCAGGCCAACTTTTAGATAAGATGATAGGAGCTATAGGCTTAAAAAGAGAAGAAGTATACATAACGAATATAGTTAAATGCCGTCCACCTAACAATAGGAATCCCTATGAAAATGAAAGCAAAATATGTATTGAATTTTTAAGGTGGCAGGTAAAAATAATCCAGCCAGATATAATAGTATGTTTAGGGGCGGTTTCAGCTAGAAATATTATAGATGAAAATTTTAGAATAACTAAAGAAAGGGGCATTTGGTACCAAAGGGGTAAGTTTAATATTATGGCTACGTACCATCCCGCTGCTTTGTTAAGAGATGAGAGTAAAAAGAAAGATGCTTGGGAAGACTTTAAAAGTATAAAGAAGAAATATGAAGAAGCACAAAATGCTTAATATGAAAGGTTGATATAATTGAAAAAAGAAAGGCTAGATTATTTAAACAGAAGAATAGCTGAAATATATCCTGATAAAGACTTGGTTTTTGGCTATGGGGATATAAATAGTAATATTATGCTTTTAGGAGAGGCCCCTGGCTCAAAGGAAGTAGAGTTTGCTGAGCCTTTTGTAGGCCAAGCTGGAAAGCATTTAGATGAGTTTCTTGAAATTTTGAATATAAAAAAGGAAGAATTATATATTACAAATTCAGTTAAATTTAGACCTACTAGAACTAATCCTAAAACTGGTAGATTATCAAACAGAACACCCACTACTAAAGAGATAGAAGCTTTCAGGGAGTTTATATATGAAGAAATAGATATAATCCAACCAAAGATAATAGTAACCTTGGGCAATATACCTTTAAAAACTATATTCAATAAAAATATAAAAATTGGAGATGTGCATGGCCAGCTGTTTAATGTAAATATAAAGGATAAAGAATACAAAGTATTTCCTCTATACCATCCAGCAGCAGTAATATATAATAGAAGCTTAAAAGATGTCTATATATCAGATCTAAAAAAGCTGAAAAAAGAAATTAAAGAAATTTGAAAAAAACCCTTGACTTTTGTCTAAAGAAGGTGTAATATTAATACTTGTCAGCTTGAGTATCTGCTCTAGCAAAAGCTGCTAGAGGCCAGAAAAAATATTTTAAAAAAGTATTGACATAAAACTTTGAAAATGATATACTATAAAAGTTGACACAAACGAACCTTAAAAAACTAAACAGTGTGAGTACTTTGAGTTAAGTCAAACTTGAACTTTTTTAGTGAGAGTTTGATCCTGGCTCAGGACGAACGCTG
>CALBUB010000069.1 GCA_937967955.1 uncultured Bacillota bacterium
AATTTCAGCAGTAACAAGAATTGTTACTAGACTACCTATAAGGAATTGAAACACCTTTCATAAACTAAAATTGTGCCGTTTCTTAAAATGTTACTAGACTACCTATAAGGAATTAAAACTTGGCACTTGGAATGAAGTTTTCAGGATTAATATAGTCGTTACTAGACTACCTATAAGGAATTGAAACGTAACGGAACAAAGAGCCAGAAATTGACCCAAGCAAACCAAGTTACTAGACTACCTATAAGGAATTGAAACTCTCTGTAGATATAATAATGTTCAGATGGAGCGCCGGTTACTAGACTACCTATAAGGAATTGAAACATGAAGTCCCCTGCTTTCTCATAGCTTTCAAATAAGGTTACTAGACTACCTATAAGGAATTGAAACTCAGCTATTGCAAATATTCTTCTAGCTTGTGCCTTTGTTACTAGACTACCTATAAGGAATTGAAACCGGCTTGTTGTTCCTGCTGGCATACCTCCATCAGAAGTTACTAGACTACCTATAAGGAATTAAAGACCATATAAAAGAGGTGTCAAAAGCCACCTCTTTTTGTTTATCAGTTTTCTTAAAAAATATCTGTTATTTTTCCTAAAAACTAGCGTATGCATTGCTACAGCTTACCTATAGCTGGTAGAATTTCTTATTTTCTCGCAAACTTTTGCATTTTATAAAAATCTATAATTTTTTAGAAGGAAAAATCCTCCTTAGTGTCGAAATTATATATTTGTCAGTAAAATTTGCTTTTATAAGTATTTTCATGTTGGAGGGGTTAAATTTGGCTAGGAAGTTTTTGTCCTTTTTAGGAACAACCGATTATAAGAGATGTACATATGAATATGGTGATTTAGAAAAAGAACAGTGTACAACAAAATTTATCCAAGAAGCCCTATTGAAAATATTTTGTAAAGATTGGACGGAAGAAGATACTGCAGTAATTTTCTTGACAGAAAAAGCGGAGAAAGAAAATTGGTATAATGAGGAGGACGAAGAAAGAAGGCTTAAGGTAATTTTAGATGAGCTTAATATAAAAGCTAAAGCAGTACCAATTCCTGAGGGCAAAACTGAAGATGAAATATGGGAGATATTTAACATAGTTATAAATGAAATAGATGATGGAGATGAAGTAATTTTCGATATAACCCATAGTTTTAGGTCCCTACCTATGTTGGCATTAGTAATACTAAACTATGCAAAAGCTTTAAAAAATATAAAACTACTCGGCATATATTATGGATTTTTTGATCCAAGTGCTAGCAGCAATATTATGCCTATATTTGATTTAACACCTCTAAATCTGATATTAGAATGGTCCCATGCAGTAGATATATTTTTAAAATATGGAATTAGCGGCCCCTTTAGGGATATATCAGTAGAACAGTTAAAACCACATTTAAGAAGTGAACAATGGGCTAGAGATACAAGGCAATTTATTGAAAGCCTAAACAACCTTACCATGTGTATATATACCTGTAGGGGGAAGGCCTTGTCAGGAAAAGGGACTGATAGAAGGTCAATTTCTGCTGCTGTTGAAGCAGTAAATAATAATATTAGAAATATAAAGGACATAGATGAAGACATTCAATTAAAACCCCTGGTACCCTTAATGGAAAAAATAGAAAAAAGACTAGAAATATTTGATAGAAATGATAATTTAAATGTTGGAATAGCTGCTGTAAAATGGGCAATGGAAAATAATCTGATACAGCAAGCTTATACTGCTTTAGATGAAACTATCAAAACTTATGTTTGTGAAAAATATGGATATGATTCTTCAAATGTTGATCATAGAGAAAAAATAGTAAACAAAGCTTTAAAGATTAAAGCACAAGATAAGAGGGAAGAGGAATGGGAGGTAGAAAAAGAATACTGGGAGCAGGTTAAGGAATTGGTAGGAAAACTTGATAAAGAACTAGCAAATTTATCAGAAAACATTGGTAAATTTAGAAATGATATAAACCATTTTGGCTTTAGTAAGGATGCTACAAGATATACTAAACTTCAAAGCAGTATCAATGACTTCTTTAAAGAATTTTTAGCTTATATTGATGCTGACCGCCAATAAAATGTAGTATCTAATTTTGGAGTAAAATAGATAAATTTCAGCTATAACCCATCCATTAATAGAAGCAAGGGTTAAGCTATTAAGTATATAATTTCAGACAGTCTATAGCTATAAAAAGGAGGTGTAGGCTATGGATAACTATGATATAGCTATTGCTGGACTTTTGCATGATATAGGAAAACTTGTACAACGGGCAGGAGTACCCATAAAGGATAGTTTAAAAGGACAGGAAAGTGTATTTTGTAAAAGACAAGGCAATTATTATGCCTACAAACATGCCCTTTATACAGTACAATTTCTAGAAGAAAATTTAAAAATGATAATCAATGAAGATATAATAAATATGGCTGCTAAACACCATGTACCAGAAAATGAACTGGAAAAACTTATAACAGAAGCTGATTGGCTATCGGCTGGTATGGACAGGGTAGAGAAAGAAACAGCCAACCACAATAAAAGCCACTACATAAATGAAAGGCTCCATTCCATATTTGAAAATATAAACATAGGCAAAGAATATGAAAAACAAAATTATTGCTATAATATTATTCCCCTTAACAATTCTGTTGAAATATTTCCTACAAAAGAAAAAAAGACAAATGTAAAGGAGTCAAAAAAAGAATACAAGCACCTACTGGAACTTATGGAAGAAGAAATTAAAAAGGAAATAGACCAGGACTCCCTCTTAATAACAGCAAGCAATAAGGAAAGGATATACAACAAGCTCTACTACATATTAGAAAAATACACTACCTTTATTCCTTCTTCCACAATCCATTATCCAGACATAAGCTTATTTGACCATTTAAAGACTACATCAGCAATAGCTGTTTGTTTAAATGAATACCATAAAAGCAAGGAACAAAAAGAGAAGAAATTCATATTACTTGAAGGAGACATATCAGGTATCCAAAACTTCATATTCCAAGTAACTGAAGGAGAAGAAACAAAAAAATACATTTCCAAAAATCTAAGGGGTAGATCCTTCTATATCAACGTTCTAATAGATTTTATAAGCAAGTATATAATAAGGAAACTTGGACTTACCATTTCAAATATCCTATACTGCGGAGGAGGAAAATTCCAATTACTCCTACCCAATACTGATAAGACTATAGAAGTAATAGAAGAGATAAAGCTAGAAATCCAAAAATACCTATATAAAAATTACAAAACCAAATTAGGGCTAGTAATAGCCTATATAGAAATAGACGAAAAAGGCCTTAAGGACTATTCAGACTCTATTGTAAAGCTACAAGATAAAACCCTTTTTGAAAAGAATAGGAAATTTGTAGACATAATAAAGATTGAAAAGGACAATTTCTTTATAAAAAGCAATAGAGTTAAGAATCTATGTAAATACTGCCATGAAAATGAGGCCAAAAGCCGCATCCATATGAAAGAAGAAATAAACATATGTGATGAATGCTATACCCATATCCAGCTAGGAGAAATGCTTGTAAAAGATAGATTTAAGTATATAGTATATGATTTTGATAACACCATAAAAGATGCAGACTTAGCAGTTAAATTTGGCCCAATGGGACAAGTATGTTTTTACCAACAATTAAGAAACAATAATATAGGTTTTATGATTGAAAACATAAATGGAACAGGAGATTTTGGAAGATTAAAATTTGTTGGCAATACTGTACCCTTAAAAGAAAGAACTGTTGCTTCCTTTAACGATATAGGGTCTATGGCAGAAGGGGAAGACAAAATTGCCATTTTGAAGATGGACATAGACAATTTAGGAACCATATTCTCTACTGGTTTAAAAGATGAAAACAAGAGCATCTCAAGAATATCAACCTTAAGCAGAATGATGGATATATTCTTCTGCGGCTATATAAATACCATATGTGAAGATTTGTATAAAGAATATATAGAAGAAAAGGGTAGTGAAGCAGTTACTTTAGACAATCTATATTATATTAATTTCTCTGGAGGAGACGATTTAGCCATAATTGGTCCCTGGGACTGGACAATAAAATTAGCTATAAGAATAAAGGACAAGCTAACCCAATTCGTCTGCAACAATCCAAACATTACCATATCTGCAGGAGTATATTTTGCCGATTCTAAAATGCCAATAAGAGTTTCTTTAAATGAAGGGGAGAAATATCTAGATAAAGCAAAGGATAGTAATACAAAGGATTCCATATGTATTTTTGGCAAAGCCTTTAGGTGGAATGTAGGGCCAGAAAGTATTGAAAAGGTCATGGAAGATGGAGAACTGTATACTAAATGGTTAAAAGAAAAGAAACTGTCAAGAAGCTTAGCCTTTACTATTATGGTAGCTAGTAAGAATATAAAGAGAAAAGGCAATATTAATTTTGATTTGATACCTATAATTGCTTATTCTATAGCCAGAAATGTAAAAGACGATACAGTAAAGAACCCATTAATAGAAAAACTAATAACTGGAGATGTTAAGGCTTCAGAAATAGAATTTGTAAAATATCCGCTTATGATTGCCTTGATGAGAACAAGAAAGATGGAGGGGATTTAGTATGTCTAATGGAAGAAGAGGGTTTAATCAGAAACAGCGTAATAAACCATCACCTATAGAAGGTTTGCTTAATGAAATAAAGAAAGCTGACTCATTAAAAGAAGTCCTTATTCCTGAAAAATATGCCCTACCAGGAGGTTGGGCCCAAAAAGTTGTTTCTGTTTTAGGAAGAGGCCAGGATGCTGCCATGAATTCCAACCAATTAAGAAAAATATTTACTCAGTTGAAAAATATTGAGGAAAAGGTCAGTAAAAATCAAGATGATAATTTAACTGTTGACCAGATGAATGAAATATTGTTATTAATGCCACAGATTGCCTATGCTCGTGGTAGAAATTTAATTTCTCTAGACTTTTATAATCTATTAAAAGAATGTATTACACCTAAGAAGATAAAAGATAAAAATGATTATATTAGCTTTGTAAAATTTTATACAGCAATAGTGGCTTATTCAAAATTGGGTTAGTAATAAGGAGGGGTGATTATGATAAAGAAATATGTTATTGAATATAAATTGCATTGCGAAACTAGTTTACAAATAGGGGCAGGTAACACTTCTTTTGAAATAGGAGGTATGGACAATCCTGTAATAAAGAATCCAATTACAGGACAACCCTATATACCTGGTTCATCCCTAAAAGGGAAAATAAGAAGTTTATTAGAATGGCAGTACTATCCAAATGATGTAATAGAAAATGATGGCAAAGTATTGAACCATCCAAAATATGATGTATGTAAGCTATTTGGCCTTTCACCAGGAAATGAAGAATTTGAAACTGATAACATTCAGGAAAAAGTTCTCATTTCAAGGACAATAGTAAGGGACGCTAGTTTAACAGAAGAGAGTGTTGAAATGCTTCAAACTTATCTAGGGGATAACATATTTACTGAAATTAAGGCAGAAAACAATATTAATAGATTAACATCAAAGGCAACTCCAAGATTTTTTGAAAGGGTACCAAAGGGAGCCGAGTTTGAAGGAGAAATAGTATTTACCCAATATGTAGAAGAAGACAAAAAGCTATTAAAACTATTATTCGAAGGCATGCGTTTATTAGAAGACAACTATTTAGGTGGAAGTGGGTCTAGGGGAGCTGGAAAGGTTAAATTTAGTGAGATAAATATATATATTAGGGAAAAAGAGTACTATATGGGAGAAGGCTCTCAAAAGGAATTAAAGAATTTAAACTTAGAGGAAATAGTAGAAAGATTCCATGAAATCATATCTTAATAGGGGTGAAGCCTATGAATCTATACAAGGTTAATTTAACCCCTTATGGAAGTATGACTACCATTCCAGACTCCCAAACTCTATTTGGAACCATTTGTTGGGCCATTAGGGATTTATATGGAGAAAAGGAGCTAGAAGATTTATTAGATAATTTTATGACCCATGAAAACAGATTCATCATTTCTTCTGCCTTTATGGATGGCCTTTTTAAAGCACCAATAATTATTTGGGCAACTTTAGAGGAACTTATTCAAATTGGTAATAAAGTAGGAGTCCAAGGCAGCGCCCTTTCAAGAAAGAGTAAGGCCTTAAAGAAAATAGGGTATTTTACAGAAAGAGTCTTTAAAGATTACTTAAAAGGAAAATTAAATAGGCTGGAAGTGGCAAAAAGCATTATAACAGGAAAAGGAGCTTATGCTTTCCAAAATGGAATCCTCCATTATAATGATGAGGATATTAAAAAATACAAACTACGAGAAGAACATACTAGAAGAAATATGATAAACAGGTTTAGCGGCACCACAGAAGGAGGAGAACTTTATTACTACCATAGGGTATTTATACAAGAAGGGACAAAACTGTATTTCTTAATAAAAACTGAAGAAATAGATTATTTCAAGCCTATTTTTAGACTCATGTCTGATATGGGTATTGGAGGAGACAAAAGTGTTGGAGCAAACAACTTTAAAGTAGAATTGGCAGGAGAATTTAATTACGAAAAAGCTATTAAGGAAAACATATTACTGTCTAAATACATACCCAATTATGAGGAAGTAGATTGGGAAAACAGTTTATTTACTATTGGTGTAGGAGCTTATAGAGTCGAATCAAGGGATGAATTTTTCAGTGAAAACATATTTAAAGACGAAATAATATATATCTCTGAAGGCTCTACAATAGTATTAAAGGAAGATAAGGACATATATGGAAGAATGCCGGTAGTTAAGGAGATAGGTGAAAAGAAAATAAGGAACAATGGTTTAGGATTTTTCCTATAAGGCAGGTGATTGTATGGCATATAGATTAAAAGCACTGACGCCTATCCATATACATAGTGGAGACGTCCTACAACCTATGGAATACATGGTGCAGGATGAAGAAGTGCTTATATTTGATGAAATGGATGTAATCAGATCTATAAAAGAAAATGAGCTGTTAAACGATGAGCTATTGAGAAGCTATGCTTTTTCATCTAAAAGGTCTGAATACTATAAGAATCTAGATTACTATATTAATAAAGGTATTATTGATGATAGCATTGTAGATAAATATAAGGTTAAAGCAGTTAATAGGTCAGCAGATTTAAATGGGAAGCAAATTTATAGAACCATGAGAAATATACAAGGAACCTATATTCCTGGTTCCTCTATAAAAGGAGTAATTAGAACAGCAATACTATATGACTATGTGTTGAAGAAGGGCATTGACTACATAAAAGAAGCAGTGGACTTTATCGAAAGAAATCGTAGATCTAGATTTAGTATTGATGACTACATTATTTATTTTACTAATACAAAAAAAGACAATAAGAAAAATATTCAGGGAGATCCTTTTAAATTCTTAATTGTCAGAGATGTCAATATGGCAAAAAATGAAGTAGTTATATATGATGAAACCATATATAACATCAACAGATTTATTACAGGCAATACTATTGAAGCTATTAAGGAAGGAGACTATACAGAGTCTTTTAAATTTGAGATAATAGCAAATGAGAAAAATTCACAGTCTTTGAATAAGAAGGTAGAATACAATCTTGACTTAATCAAGTATTTAAATACTAAAGAGATAATGAGGGTGTTGTACCAGTTTTCTAAAGACATAATAGATGATGAAATAGAGTACTTTAAACAACAGAATAATAATCTATTCAATTCAAAAGAGGTAATAAAAAAACTAAAGGAAATAAAGGACAAAAATAGCATAGATTCACCAGTAATTAGGATTGGAAAAGGAAAAGGATATAAATCAAATACATTAGGCTTGGCCATAAAGAAGTTGGACAAGGATTATTATAATAGAGAGATTAAAAACATTGCTAAGCCATACAAATATAGAGAAAGATATGAGTTTCCAAAGACAAGGAATTTTGTGGGAAGTTCTGTATCACCGAAGCTATTAGGGTTTACAATATTAGAAAAGGTAGATTAACATGCTAAATATAAAAAGTGTCGAGTATACTATACGCTTTTTAACTGAAGCAAACTTTAGGGAAGCTCCAGAAATTGCAATTTTCAAATCAATATTTAAGAGGCTAAAAAATATTTTGTGCATAAATAGTGAAAGAAGGTGTACAAGCTGTTATCATAGCAACAAATGTTTATACAATTTTATATCAGCAGGGGATTTTTCAAATATTGATATGGTACCTATAATAATAAAAAAGCCTTTAATTTCAAAGATGAGTTTTACTGAAGGAAGTATAATGAAATTAAAGTTTGTATTTTTAGGGGATGCAGCCTTGCATATGGATTTTATAGATTTTGTATTAAAGGAGTTTGAAGTAAAAGGCCTCTTTAAAGAGGGGTATAGATTTTCCATTGCAAATAGGCGCTTAAGCAACAATTGTATGGCTGTAATTAATGGTCCTATAAAAAATATCCAAATATTAACCCCTATAGATAAAGCCAATAATATATTCATCCATGAAAAGGAGAAAATAGAGAAGCTAAACAAATTATATAATATAACCCAGGAAGCCCTAGAAATAATAGAAGAACCTTATAAAACAGACTTTATAGAATTTAATATTAAAAGACCTATATATTTAGGAGCAAATAGGTTTAGAGTAAAAGGTTTTGTGGGGAAAATAAATTTTACTAAGCCTGTTAATTTAACTCCTCTGCTGGCAATAATGAAAACTATTGGGGCTGGTAAGTACTATGCCATAGGTGGAGGTAAAGTAGCCTACCTTTAAAAAAGCAAAATGACACTACCATAGAAAAAAATTGTCGTCGACCTTAAGTAGTGCAAAAACCCCTGGAGGTCGACGACAATTTA